>JAILDS010000141.1 GCA_024689165.1 Clostridia bacterium | reverse complement strand
ACTCCATATAACGCTCAAGGAAGAAATACAGAGGCTTTTCGCCGGTCACGCCGTTCTCGTCGGCGATGACTGCCGAGGACAGCGTATCGTTCGACGTGGCGACCATGCCCTTCGAGCCGAAGACCTCCGCTCTCTGGTCGTAGCCGTAGGCGGCCTTTCTGGAGTTGTCGATGACTGCGAGCGCGCCGTTGGAGAGCTTCATCGTGATTATCGCCGTGTCGAAATCGCCCTGTTCGCCGATGGCGGGGTCGACAAGGACGGCGGGGGCGACGAAGATCTCTGTCACGTCGGCGCCGGTCAGGAAAGCGACCATGTCGAAATCATGGATGGTCATGTCCATGAAGATACCGCCCGAGACCTTGATGTACCTGGGGTCCGGCGGCGCGGGGTCGCGGGAGGTTATCTTGACGATATGAACGTCGCCGATCTTCCCGGCCTCCACGGCTGTCCTTACGGCGGCGAAGTTGTGGTCAAAGCGGCGGTTGAAGCCGACCTGGAACTTTTTGCCGCTCTTTTTGACAGCCTCGGCGACCTCGGCTATCTTTTCGAGCGAATGGTCGACGGGCTTCTCGCAGAAAACGTGCTTGCCCGCCTCAAGCGCCTCTATGGAAATTGAGGCGTGGGTGTCGGTGGAGGAGCAGACCATGACCGCGTCTATCGCGGGGTCCGCAAGGATTGCGTGGTAGTCGCTGTAGAACTCGTTCACGCCCCAGCGCGCGAAGTGCGCCTTCGCCTCATCCGTCATGTACGGGTCGGCGACTGCTTTTACTGTCGCTCCCGCTACGCGGGTGGCGATGGACTCGACGTGGACCTTGCCGATCCTGCCTGCGCCGATGATGCCTATTGTTACCATATTGACCTCCTCAAATGGTGCCGTCCCAGGTGGTGACGTTCAGGTTTTTCTCCTCCTCCTCGTCGAACCAGCGGGTGGTCACGCACTTGGAGTCGGTGTAGAAGCGGTAAGCGTCCTTGCCGAGGCAGTGGTTGTCTCCGAAGAAGGACTGCTTGTGACCGGCGAAGGGGAAGAAGCCGACCGGCACGGGGATGCCGACGTTCACGCCGACCATGCCGCCGTGGGTATGGCGGGTGAATTCCCTTGCATAGTGGCCGGAGCGGGTGAAGATGACGGAGCCGTTGGCGTAGGGGTTTGCGTTCATAATAGCGAGCCCCTCGTTGAAGTCCTTGCACCTCTTGATGCACAGGACGGGGCCGAAGACCTCTTCTCTGCCGATTGACATATCCTCGCCGACGTGGTCGAAGATAGTCGGGCCGACGAAGTAGCCGTTCTCGAGCCCGGGCTCGACCTGCGGATTTCTGCCGTCAAGCACGAGCTCTGCGCCCTCGTCGACGCCCTTCTGGATGTCGGCGACGACCTCATCGTAGTGCTTTTTGTAAGTGATGGGGCCGAGCTTCGAGGTCTTGTCGTAAGCGGCGCCGATCTTGATGTTCTTCGCCTGTTTTACGAGCTCCGCGACGAATTCATCGGCGATGGACTCCTCGACGACGCAGCAGGACAGGGCCATGCAGCGCTGACCGGCGCAGCCGTAGGCGGAGTTGATGACGCCGGCGACGGTGCGCTCGATCGGCGTGTCCGCCATGACCAGCGCGTGGTTCTTGGCCTGGGTCAGGCACTGGACGCGCTTGCCGTTCGCGGCGGCCTTGGCGTAGATGAGCTTGCCAACAGGTGTGGAGCCGACGAAGGTGATGCCCTTGACGTCCGGGCTTTCGAGCAGGACGTCGATCTCGTTCCTCGAGCAGGTTACGATGTTGACGACGCCGTCGGGCATGCCCGCCTCTTTATATAGAGCGGCGATCCTCAGAGCTGTCCTCGGGGTGAGGGATGCGGCCTTGAGCACGATGGTGTTGCCGCAGGCGACGCAGACGGGGACCATCCAGCCGAAGGGGATCATAGCGGGGAAGTTGACCGGGACTATACCGGCGAAAACGCCGACCGGCTCGCGGTACTTGACCGTATCGTAGCCTCTGGAGGCGTCCATCATGCTTTCGCCCATCATCAGAGAGGGGACCTGGCAGGCGAGCTCGGTGGGCTCCTTTGCCTTGAGGACGTCGCCCTCGGCCTCCGCCCAGACCTTGCCGTTCTCCTCAGCGACAAGGTAGGTCAGCTCTTCCATGTGCTCGATGAGCAGGTCGCGGACCTTGTAGAGGATCTGGCTGCGCTTGATGGCGGGGGTAGCCGACCAGCCGGGGAACGCGGCCTTGGCGGCGGCGATGGCGCCTTCGACCTCTTCCTTGGTGCAGCACGGCGCGTATGCCGTGATCTCGCCGGTGGAGGGGTTGTGCAGCTCGTAGTACTTTTCGGTCCTGCTTTCGACGTACTCGCCGTTAACGAAGTATTTGAGTTTTTCAGCCATTATAAACCACTCACTTCCCTGATATATTTTCTCGCCTTGATGGCGTATTCAAGCGGATTTGCCTTTGCGGGGTCCTGCTCAGCCTCGACGAGCACCCAGCCCTCGTAGCCGCTGTCGCAGAGACGCTCGAAGATGGGCCTGAAGTCGATCGCGCCGTCGCCGGGGACGGTGAACGCGCCGAGCCTGACGCCCTGAAGGAAGGACAGATGCTCGTCCTTTACTTTTTTGACCATCTCGGGGCGGATGTCCTTGAGGTGGACGTGTTTAATCCTCTTGGCGTATTTCTGGAGCACGGCGAGATAGTCCGCGCCGCAGTATGCGAAGTGGCCGGAGTCGAACAGCAGGCTGAACAGCTCGGGATCGGTGCCCTCCATCAGCCTGTCCACCTCCGCTTCGGTCTGAACGACCGTGCCCATGTGGTGGTGGTAGGTAAGGGAGATGCCCATGTCTTTAGCGACCTTTCCGAGGCGGTTGCAGCCGTCGAGAAGCCTGTCCCACTCGGCGTCGTTCATGACGTATTTGTCGTCGAATACCGGCTTGTCGAGCCCCTGGATGGAGTGGCCCTGCTCCGCGATGCCGACGACCTTCGCGCCCATAGCCTTCAGGAAGGTGATGTGCTTAATGAATTCTGCTTCGACCTTGTCGTAATCCTCCGTGGTGAGGAAAGACGAGAACCAGGCGTTGCAGACCTGCAGGCCCCTGAGGTCGAGTGCCTTTTTGAGCACGGCGGGGTCCTTGGGATACTTGTTGCCGATCTCTGTACCCTTGAAGCCGGCCAGCGCCATTTCGCTGACGCACTGCTCAAAGGTGTTCTCCGCGCCGAGATCCGGCATGTCGTCGTTGGTCCATGCGATGGGCGCTATGCCCAGGCGTACGTTGTTGAATGTCATCAATACTTCCTTGCCTTTCTGAGTTCTTCCGCGTTTTCTTCGTAAGCTTTGCGTACGCTCTCCTTGCCGGAGACCTGAGCGTCGCCGACGTGCCACCACGCGCCGTAGCCGTCTGTCATGGTTTTGGGCAGAACCTTTATGTCGAGCAGGGTCGACACGGTCTGCTTTTTGCTGTCCTCTATCGCGGCGTCGAGCTCAGCCATGCTCGTGACCGTGTAGGTCTTGACGCCGTAGCCTGCGGCTGCCGCCGCGTAGCTGATGTTCAGCAGAGCTCCGTCGAGCCTGCCCGAATCGTCCCTGCGGCGGAATTCCGTTGCGAGGGAGCCGATGCCGTGGCCCATCTGGAGATTGTTGATGCAGCCGAAGCCCGCGTTGTCGAACAGCAGGACGTTTATCTTTTTGCCCTCCTGTATGCTCGTTACAAGCTCGGAATGGAGCATCAGGTAGCTGCCGTCGCCGACGAAGGCGTAGACCTCTTTGTCGGGGCAGGCGAGCTTGCTGCCCAGAGCGCCGGCGATCTCATAGCCCATGCACGAATAGCCGTATTCCATGTTGTAGGAGTTGCGGCTGTCGGTCGTCCACATCCTCTGCATATCGCCGGGCAGACTGCCGGCAGCCGCAACCGCGACTGCGTCGCCGTCGATGAGCTCTCTGATCCTTGCGAGCACCTCGGTCTGCGTGAGCATGGAGCCTGTCATTTCCGCGAACTGCGGAGCGGTCTTCTCGTCCCTCGCGGCGATCAGCGGCTTGAAACCGCCTATATCGTCGACGTGGTAGCCGGCGAGGCGTTTATACTCGTCGTCCCAGCGCTTTTTCGCCTGTTCGACCTCGTCGGTGTAGGGGGCCATGTAGCCCTCGAGCAGGAGTCTGAGCTTTTCAAGGGCGACCTTTGCGTCGCCGACGACGGAAACGGAATCGAGCTTGAGCGAGTCGAAGCGTGAGGTGTTGATGCTGACGAATTTCGCGTCGGGTCTGAAAAGCGACTTGGAAGCGGTCGTGAAGTCGGAATACCTCGTGCCGATGCCGATGATGACGTCCGCCTCTTTTGCGATGTCGTTGCCGGAGCTGTTGCCTGTGACGCCGAGGCCGCCGACGTTCATCGGGTGGGAGGCAAGGCACGCGCTCTTGCCCGCCTGCGTCTCGGCAAAGGGGCAGTTGATCCTGTCGGAGAACGCCTCGACAGTCTTGCCCGCCTCACTGTAGCGGACGCCGCCGCCGACGATCATAAGGGGCCTCTTGGCGTTCCTGATGACGGCCGCCGCGGCTTCAATCTCCTCGTCGGTGGGGACGGGACGGCGAATGGTCCAGACGCGCTTCGCAAGGAAGCTGTCGGGGTAGTCGTAGGCTTCGCCCTCGGCGTCCTGCGGGAGGCAGACGCAGACCGCGCCGGCGTTGGCGACGTCTGTCAGCGCGCGCATCGCGTTGAGCATGGCGGTCATAAGAAGCTCAGGACGGGTCACCCTGTCCCAGTACCTTACCACGGGCTTGTAGGCGTCGTTTGTGGTAACGGTCAGCGAATACTCCTGCTCGAACTGCTGCAGCACCGGGTCGGGCTGACGGGTCGCGAAGGAATCCGCGGGCATGAGCAGAAGGGGCACGTTGTTGACCGTGGCGGTCGCCGCGGCGGTTATCATGTTCGCGGCGCCGGGGCCGATGGAGGAGGAACAGGCGATGATCTTGCGCCTGTTGTGCATCTTGGCAAACGCCGTCGCCATGTGCGCCATGCCCTGTTCGTTCTTGCCCTGATAGACCTTCAGCGAGCCGGGGTCCTCGTCAAGAGCCTGACCGAGACCGACGACGATGCCGTGGCCGAAGATCGTGGCGATCCCGTCGACGAACTTTTCTTCTTTGCCGTCAAAGGATACGTACTGGTTGTCAAGGAACTTCACGAGAGCCTGAGCCATTGTCAGTAACATAGTGATATCTCCTTCGTCATTATTTGCTTTACAGTGCGGAAGCGAGCCATTCGTGCTCCGGCTCGTATATGCGCGTTTTGTCCCACGGGTCGCCGTCTATGTGGCGTATGAGCCAGACGTAGTACATTTCATACCCGGGGGCGGTGACCTGCTGATGAGAGCTGCCGGGGGTTATGAAGCAGCAGGAGCCGTCGGTGGACTTATAAACGTCGTCGCCGATGAAGCAGGCACCGAAGCCCTGAGACGGATTGAAACGGTAGTAGTATACCTCCGGCTGCGGGTGATGGTGCGGGGGGTAACTCGACCATTTGCCCGGCATGTTGAAAACCTCGCCCATGACCATGTTCGAATACGGTGCATTGGACAGGTCGAACATCGTCGAAACGACCCTGTGACCTGCGCCGCCCCACTGGCCCTTGCCGAATTCCTGATACAGGCAGTTTTCGGGATCGTAGAACACGGGCGGGAACTCTTTTTCGTTGTCCGTTTCCTCGATCAGAATTTCACTCGCTTCAAGTGCGGTGAAGCAGGCCTGAGTGTTTCTGGAAAAATGCAGCGCGAAGGGCTTTTTTTCAAACGGGTCCGCCCTTTCGCCGGTCTCTTTTATGTCCCGGCATTCGAAAAGGAGCTTGCCTGACAGCAGCAGTACTGCGGTCTCGTTTTCGGCGCTTGAAAGAACGAGCTTTTCGCCGGCGGCAAGCTTTTTGACGCGGATCGTCAGACCCATTTCGGGATGGAGCCTGCCCATCTCGCAGATCAAAGCTTCGCCGTGTTCGTTGTATTGAGGTACTTCAAGCATCGTCAGACCCTCGCGACCATTTCACCGTAAAGAGCTTTTTCTTCGGCGATGAATTTCTCGACCGCCCCGACGGTGGGCATGTCCTCGGAGCAGGCGTGAGAGGCGACGAGCATAGCTGCGGAGGCCGAGCCGAACTCGAGCGCGTCGTCGATGCTCTTTCCGTTGAAGATCGAATACAGGAAAGCGCTGGCGTAGCCGTCGCCGCCGCCGAAGGATTTGAGCAGCTTGACCGGGAACGGGCGCACGGAATAGTTTTTGCCGTCGTTCGTGTAGGCGGTGGAGCCTTCCTTGCCGTGCTTGACGATGACGATCTTGGCGTTTTTCGAATGCCAGTAGGCGGCGGTCGCCGCGTCCGTGCCGTCGAGCCCGCAGAAGCGCTCGGTCAGGTCGTATTCCTCGCGCGACCCGAGGATTATATCCGCATGGGAAGCGACGATCGAATAATAGACGGCGATCTCCTCGGGACCCTTCCAGCTGTAGGGACGGTAGTCGATGTCGAAAATGACGGGGATGCCCTCGCGCCCGGCGATGAACAGCGCCTTGAGCGCCGCCTCGCGGGAGGGGCTTTCGCTCAGCGCAGTGCCGGATATGAGCAGAGCGGCGCCCTGTTTGATATATTCGGGGTCGACGTCGGAGGTGTCGAGCTTCAGGTCGGCGGCCTCGATGCGGTACATCATTATGGAACTTTCGGTCGGGGATTTGATCTCTGTGAAGGTGAGCCCCGTCCGCGGGCCGTTCGGGCAGCGGGTGAGGTTGGAGGTGTCGATGCCCTCCTTGTCGAAATAATCCTTCAGGAAGGTGCCGAACTGGTCGTTGGCGATCTTGCCGATAAAGCCGACCTTTTCGCCGAGACGGGCAAGTCCGACGGCGATGTTGGCGGGGGAGCCGCCGAGGTATCTTTTGAAGGTGGTGCTCTCGTTGAGCGGGCAGTTGTAGTCGACCGGGTTAAGGTCGACGGCCGCCCTTCCGAGAAGTATCAGCGAGTACTTTTTGCTTCTGTCAAAACTAACGTATTCCGTCATATGTACCTCCTGTCATCCGGTCAGGCGACCGATGAGAAAATATTGATGTGTCTGACAATGTTGTCCTTGACTGCAAGGAACATTTCTTCCGAAAGCCTGAAATAGTCCGGCGCGGCGACGCTTTCGCAGTACTTTTTCGCGCCTGCGGCGAGCGCGTCGAACGAAGCCGTGGCGATGTTGATCTTCCTCACGCCGAGGGATATGGCTTTTCTGAACATGGCGGGCGTGATCCCCGTTCCGCCGTGAAGGACGAGCGGACAATCCGTTGCAGAGTCGATCTTCTCAAGGACGTCGAAACGAAGCTCCGGCAGTACGGGATAGTTGCCGTGGGCGTTTCCTATCGCGACGGCAAGCGCGTCGCAGCCGCTTTTTTCGGCGAATTCCTCAGCGAGCGCGGGGTCGGTGCATTTGATTTTATGCTCCGCCGTGTCGCCCTCGTTGCCGCCGACTACGCCGAGCTCGGCTTCAAACGTCGCGCCGTACCCGTGAGCCTGAGCGCAGATACCCGATGACTCCGCAAGATTGTCCTCAAAGCTCAGCAGCGAGCCGTCGAACATCACGGACGTAAAACCGAGTACAAGAGCTTCGCGGATGCATCCGCGCGTCAGCCCGTGGTCAAGGTGGACGGCGACGGGGACCTTCGCGCTCTTAGCGGCGGACACCATCATCGGCCCCATCAGCCCGAGGGGCGA
>JAILDS010000248.1 GCA_024689165.1 Clostridia bacterium | reverse complement strand
ACTACCGCGAGCAGGGCAATGAAGGTCCAGTTGAAATTCGCTGTGCTTCTGACTGCCGCTTTCGCGGCTTCCGCAGCGGCCTTTGCGGCTGCGGAACCGTCTCCGAACAACATATTATCACCTCTGTATTTATCTTAAGTTGATTGTATCACAAACGGCGCGAACTTGAACAAGGAATAATAAACAATTTATAGTAGCGCTGTTTATGCATAATGCACACAGAACGTAAAAAACGGCAGGAAACGAAATTGTCGCGCGTTCCGTCCGGCAACGGGAGCTGAGCGGCGGCACAGAGCTGCTGTGCAAAAATACGGCGCGGGACTGAGTGAACAAACTTTAACTTGACGCTTGCGCCGAATTATTATACAATCGTCCACGAGATCGATAACAAGGGGTTCATATGGCAAGCAACGCTGCAGCAAAGGTCAAAGGCTTTGTCGGAGAGGCACGGGAACACTGGAAAACGCCCGCTCCGGGCAAGTACGTTCCGTATCATGAGTATCTCGACATTTTTCTGGGAGTAGGCACGAACTATTCCGCTTCGAAGGTGCTGGAGTACATCTACTTCGCGTCGGGCTGCTACCTGATGATGTACCATTACCGTCTGCCCTACCTGTCGTATTCGATAATCGCGATAATCAACATGCCTCTGAGCTACATCTGGACGCTCATCTGGTGGTTCGTGTGCGACAATCTGGGCTTACTGCCGAAAAAGACAGAACGGACGCTGTACCTGATCTACGGGCTGATGGCGGCGGTCGGTCTTTTCATGATCTTCGGCAACTTTTCCGCGGTCCTCGACCCGACGAACTCACTCGTCGCCTATCTCAACCGGCTCGAGGGCATCACGGCGGCGTCGGCGATAAAGATACTCGGCACGAACATCTTCTACAACGGCTACGTCGGCGCGCGGAACATCTTCTGGCGCAAAAAGCTGATACCTAAATTCGGCAGGTACAAATACAGCCTCTACTGCGACTACGTGCCCAAGGTCCTGTCCGTGTTCATGCTGGGCTGGGTCCCGTTCTACACCACGCTCGAGGGCGACGTCGTCACCCGCGTCTGGGTCGCCAACCTGCTGTTCGCGATCTACAACGCATACGGCTTCGCCAACAACCTTGAGATGTGCGCCCAGAACATATCCCCGAACGGCCGGGAGAGGATACTGATACGCTCCTACCCGCTGAAGTTCTCCCACCTGCTGTGGAGCATACTATCCATACTCGTGCCGGTTTTCATCGGCATGACCAAGGACAAATGGGCGGACATCGCCGTCTTCAAGTACATCATCCCGTTCCTGTTCTTCGCCTGCGCGACGCTGACGCTGATATTCGCGGGGAGGGTCAAAGAGAGGATCCCACAGCCGCCGCTCCAGAAGAAGGTTCAGATAAACTTCTGGGACGGCCTTTTCGGAGTCATGCGCAACAGGTACAAATGGACTCTGACCGTCATCGGGCTGCTGGACTCTCTGGGCAACGGCATGCTGGTCTTCACGACGGTGCTGTACCTGTATACCTTCAGGTGGTCGGGCGCGATCTTCTCGGTGATGGTCGCGCTGCTGTCCTTTGCGGGCACTCCGCCGGACCTGCTGACGCCGTGGTTCTACAAACGGTTCTCGTTCAGGCAGATAATGATCTTCTACGAGCTGTCAAGGGCCATCGGCTACAGCCTCATCGTTCTGTGCTATATCTTCCTGGGTGACAGGCTGATCCTGTGCGGCACGGTGACGTACATCATACTGATATTCATGGAGATGTGCCACACCGTGCCGACCTCCGTCGCGCACGATATGGATATCCGCGTCAACGACTACCAGATGTACCTGTCCGGCGAGCGGCTCGAGTCCTTCTCCGGCGTGTTCGGGTGGTTCACCGGCCCCATAACGTCGCTGGTGGGCCTGATAATCCCCGCCCTGCTGCTGCGGTTCGGCTTCAACAGCAACTACGACGTGCTGTTCATAGACTCGTCGCGCATAAAGATCATCGTCATACCCATCCTGTTCGATATAGCCGGATACCTGCTCATGACGATACCGTACATATTCTGGGACTTCGACGACAATAAGCACAAAAAGGTCATGGAGGTGCTCCAGCGCCGCGAGGAGGTCACCCGCAAAGAGCTTGAGGCTCAGGAAGCCCGGGAGGAAAGCGAGGCGGCGGCGCAATGAGCAAAAAGGAAAAGAAGAAGAACGACGATTTCCTCGCCGAGGAAGCGAAGGAAATGGATGCCCAGGCGCCCGAGCACGAGCTGGATATCCCGGATTCGGAGATATGGACCTATCAGATAGAGGGCCTGCAGGCTCCGGCGATAAACGTTTCATACAAAGGGCAGAGGCTCAAAAAGCTCATAGTCGTTGCGATACTCGTCGTGGCGATAAGCATAAGCATGTTCTTTTCCGTAAGGATCGTCCACAACACCGAGTATACATTCAAGATGCTTGACGACGGCACCTGCGAACTGGTGCGCTTCTCCAACCCCGGCGACGTGAAGGACCTTGTCATCGACTACTACGTCGACTCGAAAACGGGCGAAAAGAACCATGAGATCCCCGTCAGCTCGATCGGCGAATACGCGCTCAACTGCGACGAGGTCATCTCGACCATCACGCTCGGAAAAGATGTGAAGAGCTACGACCCGAAGGCCATCTACAGCTGCTGGTGGATAATCAACGTCTTCGTCGACGACGAAAATCCATACCTCTGCGACGTCGACGGCGTGCTTTACAACAAGGACCTCACCGAAGTCATTTTCTACCCCAACGACCACGACAAATACCTGCGGCTGAAGAACGGCTACGCCGAGCTCGACGAAAACGGGGAGATCCGCTCGCTCCTCGTAGACGACAAGGGCGAATACATGGAGGAGCTGTGGGGACCGACTGAAAAATACGACGAGGCGTATTTCGCGAAATACAACGACGAGGTCAGGACCTATTCCCTGCCCTCGACGGTGGTTAAGATCGGCGACCTCGCCTTCGCCTACTCCAACGTCAGGACCATTTATATCCCCGACGCGGTGACGGAGATCGGCATGATGGGGTTCTTCAAATGCCAGATAGCAGAGTTAAACTCCTATATCGGCGAGCTCAAGGGCGGTGACGCAGTAGTCCCGGGGGAAGGCTGCGCGGTCTACCCCTCGCTGCCGGAGTCGCTTGAAAGGCTCGGCTCCGACGCCTTCACCTATGACAGCCAGCTGACCTATCTTTACCTGCCCGCGAGCCTCTCTTACATCGGGCACCACGCGTTCTTCGAGACCGTCGTCCGGGGCGACGACGGCATCTCCGGCATAACCGCTGTGAACTGCGCGAGGAGCGAGGATGAGTTCAAGGCCGTCGAGACAGGCGACGAATGGGCGCCGAAGTACAACAACGGCATTCTGATCAAGGCCGTCGAGAAGGTCTATTCCGCTCAGCGCGAAGATACTGCCCAAAGCTGAGCCCGAAAAAAACCATATGCAGAAAGGCGGACCGGCATCAGCCGGTCCGCCTTTCTGCGTAAACGTTCGTCTTGTCAGTCGGTCCTCAGCGCCTCGACGGGATCCTTCTTTGCCGCCATGGAGGCGGGCACGAGACCCGCGATGAAGGTCAGGAAAACGGAAAGCGCCACAAGTATCGCAGCCTGGTTGAAGGGCAGCACGGCGGCGACCGTCGTGCCGGTAAGGTAGCGGAGAATGATGTTGATGGGGATCTCCAGCAAACCTGTGACGAGCACGCCTATCGAGCCCGAGGCAAGGCCGATGATGACCGTCTCGGCGTTGAACACGTTCGAAACGTCCCTCTTTGACGCGCCGATGGCCCTGAGTATGCCTATCTCTTTCGTGCGCTCGATGACCGAAACGTATGTGATGATGCCGATCATGATGGATGAAACGACAAGCGAGATCGCGACGAACACCACGAGCGTGTAGGTCACGATATTGACGACCTGGGTGACAAGGTTCATTATGATGCCGATATAGTCGGTCGTGTTTATCGTCAGCTCGGGATGTCCCTGCTCCTCCACGCTTTCGTTGTAATAGTCGATCATCGTATTGAGCTCCGCCTTCGCGTCGAAGTTCTTCGGGTATATGAAGATCGAGCTCGGGCTGTCCGGATCGGCGTAGCCGATGGTCTTGCAGGTCTGTTCGAACGAACGCTCGGCACGGATCGTGTCGATATACGCCTGCTTCATCGCCAGCACCTGCGCGTCGTCAAGAAAGCCCTCCATCAGCTTTTTCTGGAACTCGGTCACGGAGTCGAAGTTGAACAAAGCCGCCAGATCGGCCAGATCGATCTGAGTCAGGTCGATGTTTTCGAGCATGGAAAGAAACGGCTTGACGTCAAGGTATTTGAAGTCGATCACCGTCAGGTCGATATCCGTCAGATCAAAGTCGTTGACGGTAAGGTCAAAGAATTTTTCGCCCGAAATAACGTCGGTCGTCGGGTCTGCGAGCTGTTTTTTGACGACCTCGCTGTTCGTCTCGGTTTCCAGCGCCCACGTCATCAGCTCGCCGGGATAACCGATATACCCCGTGCCGATGGAAAGGACGTTGTCTTTTTTCGGCCGGATAACGCCGACGATGCTGACGTCGAGCCCGGAATCAAGCACTGTTTTGACGTACAGAGGGTTGGCGCTCTGGTCGGAATAAAGCCCCGTCGATTCATCAGGCATCATAAGGTCGCAGTTGAGCAGGAGCTTGTACCTGAAGCCGAGCACCTCTTCATAGCTGTAGCTGGCGGCGGATTCGTCCTTGACGTCCGATCCCGAGCCCAGAGCGGCCATGAGGTCGTTCATCATCTGCGACGGATCCCTGAGCCCGAGGGCGTAAGCCATCATCTCGTTTATCTCGTTGTTGCCGTCGACGATCACGACCGCTTCGTTCATCTTTTCGGGCATGCGCCCCGCGATAACGTCATAGTGCTCCGTCATGGTATCGTTATCGCCTATAAGGGGTTTCCAGAGGTTGGAATAGGTGTCGATGTCAATATAGTTCGATATGTCCATCCCCTGGTTCATTTCGCCCATCATCGACATAAGGTCGATCGGGCTGACCTGTGTATTCGACCCGTCGTCAACGCGGTAAAGGTTCAGCGGCGTCGAATAGTTGAACTGTATGTCGTTGCAGAGTGGGTACATGACGTCGGCGTTGTCGTCGATGTATTTTTTGAACGACTGCAGGTTGTTGGAGCTGGACTGGGCAATAAAGGTGTTCACCATTACCGAGAACGACTTATTGACGTAGACCGCATCCTTGTCGTGGTCCACGCCTAAAAGCGGATTGAGGCCCATGAGCGTTTCGATGAGCGAGTCTGTATTGGTCGCCTCCTTTTCAACGCTGACCGGCATGATCAGCAGGGCGTCGGACTCGACCTTGGAAATATAATTGTTTATTCCGTTCGACAGCGCCAGTATCAGGGCTATGCCTATGATGCCTATCGAGCCGGCAAAGGCCACTATGACCGTGCGCCCGCGCTTGGTGAACAGGTTCCTCAGACTCAGGGTGAACGCGGTCCCCGCGCTCATCGAGGCTTTTTTCCCTTTTGCCCTGTCGGCCCTGAGCTTTTCTTCTCCGTTCTTCCTGTCCTCCGGAGTCGGCGTGTACGGATTCGTGTCGTCGATGATCTGCCCGTCGAGGCATGAAACTATCCTGTTTGCGTAACGGTGTGCAAGCTCCGGGTTGTGGGTGACCATTATAATGAGCTTGTCGTTGGCGATCTCCTTCAAAAGCTCCATGATGG
>JAILDS010000202.1 GCA_024689165.1 Clostridia bacterium | reverse complement strand
GGTTTTCTATAAGCATTTCTCTTACAATCTTGATATAGAAAACGCGGCAAGGCCTCGCGACCGCTCCGACCTGAACATTGATACCGAAGGCGCCGCCGCAAGATACGCTCTTATGCAGTCGAATTTCCGTCCCGGGGATGTGCTTTTCGTAAGTTCTGTTTCCGGCAGGACGAAAACCGTCGTCGATCTTGCTTATGAGGCGGTGAAGCTCGGGATAAACGTCATCGCCTTTACTTCTATGGAATACGCTGCACAGGTCGAAGCGGTCCATCCTTCGGGCAAAAAGCTGTATGAGATCGCAACGCTGACTCTCGACAACTGCGCTCCCGCTGCCGAAGCCATGCTTGATGTTGACGGGATAGAAGCAAGGTTCGGCGCCGCGTCGGGCATTGCCTCGGATTATATCATGTGGAGCGTAACGAGCGTCGCCGTAGAAAAACTACTTGAAATGGGCATCACTCCCGGGATTCTCAAAAGCGCAAATTTTCCGGGCGGTAACGAATACAATAAAAGCGTCGTCGAACCCCATTACGAAAAATACGGATGGTAGATTCATGCGATTTTCCTCATTATTTGATGAAAAAAAGCCGGACTGTAACAGATGAAATATTACCTTGCTCTTGACTGCGGGGGTACCAAAACAGCCGCCGTCCTGTATAATGAAGATTTTCAAAGACTCGGGGTCTGTATAACAGGCAGCTTTCGCAGGAACACAACGAGCGATTCACTTATCACAGACAACATGCGTAAGCTGACAGATAAGCTTGGCCTGAAAGGACTGTCCATTGATTCCTGCGGCGGGACTTTCGACGACAGGCTTCTTGAGGCTCTCGGGAACGTGTGCCGAATCAAACGATGCGAAAGGCTGACGGAACTCGACCTCGGTCTTGACGCGGCGGGTATCTTCGGCGACGGGCTTCTCGCTTTGTGCGGTACGGGCAGCAATCTGTTTGCCCGCGTCGGTGATAAAAAACTGTCAGAGGGCGGTTACGGAGCCGCCGTTGCCGACGAGGGGTCCGGTTATTACGTCGGCAGGGCAGGGCTTATAGCCGCTATCCGTTACAACGAACGCAGAGGTGACAGGACCGTTCTGACGCGGATGATGCAGGAGCACCTCGGAATTCCCGGAGGCGACCTTCGTTCCGCCGTTTTTTCCATTTACGGACGTACAGACAGATCACCCGTATCAAGCGTTGCAGACTGCGCTCCGGTTGTTGTACAAGCTGCGGACAAGGGTGATACCGTTGCTGCCGCTATCCTCGCAGACGCGGGCAGACTTTTAGCAGAGCAGATGAATTATCTGATCAATAAAAACGGATTGTCCGAAGATCTTCCCGTCACGATATCCGGCAGTATGTGGCGCGCGAACCCGATACTTCTCAATTCTTTCAGTGATACGCTGAACAGCGGGAAATCCCGACGAGTGATCATATATCCGCGTTTGGAACCTGTTCTGGGCGTTCTTGCCCGGCATATGTATGAAACAGAGGAACACTTCGATGAATTCAGCGTTGAAAGGCTCCTTGAACGGTTTCCCGAGTTTGCTTATGATATCGATTCTCAAAAATCATATTGACAAAAACTGTGACCTTTTCGACGGGACTTTTTATCTGTCAGTTAAATGATTGATTTTTAAGAGCGTTTGTGTTAATAATTGTACAGGATATACTGATCATGAATTAAACGCACGGCACGGCCGACTGAAAAAGGAGGCGAAACTGATGAATGTCCTGAGCCGACTTTTAGAAGGGATCGTCTCAGCGAGCAATATCAGAGCAAAACGTTCTAAAGCGCCTGAGATTAAAGACGGCGAGTTCCATTACGTCCGAAAAGCCGGGAACGGAAGGTTTTGCGCGGGCTTCGGAAAAAAAGCTATGCTGCCGCAGGATATCGAAAAAAAGAAATACTATATCGCCGGATACAGTGAAAACAATCCCGCAGCAGGAGTGATCGACCCGCAGTACGTCTGCGCTCTTTGGCTCGATGACCGTTCGGGCTACGGGGGCAGACTGTTCCTTTCTTTCGACGCGGTGGGTATCCTCAGCAGCGATGCGCAGCGCATACGCGATAAGCTCTCTGATTTCAGGAGCAAAACCGGATGCCGTGAGATATATGTATTTTCCACGCACAACCATGCCGGGATAGATACCATGGGCCTTTGGGGGCCTTTGCCGAGAACGGGCAGGGACGCCGCATTCATGAAGCTGCTTTTCAACGGCGCCAGAGAGGCCGCAGAGTCTGCTTATGAGGACAGACGTCAAGGCAGGCTTTTCTACGGCAGGGCCGAAGTCCCCGACATGCAGGAGGACATCAGGACCCCGGAGGTTTATTCGAAGTTCCTTACAAGATTCCGTTTTGTTCCTGATGACTCGAGCAGAGAGATCTGGCTTCTCAACTTTGCCTCCCATTCGGAGTCTCTGCAGGGCTGCAACCATCTTGTCAGCGCGGATTTTCCATGTTATCTGCGTGAGCATATAAGGGAAACAACAGGCGCCGAGACGGTTTATACAGTCGGCGCGATCGGCGGTATGATCAGTATGCTTATCGAAAACGAGGATCTCCTTCGCCGTGAACACCGGCTTCTGGAATCCACGCGAAGCATCGGGCGCAGACTTGCAGAGTTCGCGATCAATATCACCGAAGAACGCGAGCTTGCCCCGACCGTCTGCAGCGTCACTCAGGAGTTTTACGTGCCCGTTGACAACCCAATGCTCACTCTCGCCGGTCTGCTGAGCATAATCGACGTTGAAAGGTATTTTGTCCCTCGGCCCGCCGTTAAAACAAGACTAAGCTACCTTGAACTCGGCGGTATTCCGCTTTTGTTCCTGCCTTGCGAGCTTTTCCCTGAGCTTGCCTACGGAGGATGCCTTTCTGCGGAAGCCTCCGCCACCGGCAAGGGGCCCGAGATTAATCCGCCGTCGTTGCTGGAAATAACAGGCAGTCCCGATACTGTGATTTTCGGGCTTGCTGACGATGAGCTCGGCTACGTTATTCCCCCCAATGATTTTTATCTTCATCCGGACAAGCCTTATCTCGACAAGGGCATCGACCGACATAACCGACGCCATTATGAGGAGACGAACTCCGCAGGACCGGATACCGCTTTCGCTATAGCTGAAGCGCTGCAAAAGGTCATGCGAAACGTTGATATCGCAAAACAAAAAAATAAGGAGAATAATGATGCGTAAACTGAAAACAGCACTCGCTTTTGTGCTTGCGGTGGTTCTTATCATGTCAACGCTTGTGTCGCCGGCTCTTGCGGCCAACAGCGAGTCAAAAGAGGAATACACGTTTTCTGAAACTATGGAACACAGGTTCTATCAGTTCGTCGATCAGATCATCTTTATTTTCGGAAGGGTGCTCAACGCCCTGATCCCCGGAAAGGACTGGGCCGGGAAAACGCCATCCATTAAAAGCTATGAGCCTGAAAACTTTTATCCAGGCAAAACGTCTTTTGATACAGAACCCGTTTCTGACGCGCATTGGAGCATGGGCTTCGGCAAAGCGTCTTTTCTTGAAAACATAGACCCCTGCGACGGCAGCTATTATCTTGCAGGTTCTCTGGAGGCTTTCAAGGGCAGAGCGCCCGTCGAGGTGCT
>JAILDS010000176.1 GCA_024689165.1 Clostridia bacterium | reverse complement strand
CAAAGCGTTAACACGCGAATTTTCAAGGAATGGCTGCCGGGAAATCCGGAGTATGAGCTTTGCGGCAATGCCAGCGTGGAGTGGTATGATTGTGTGAACGGTGAAAAAACTGATCCCGACTATCACAGCGCGATCTGGTTGACTGTGAAGAGAAAAAATGAGATCGACCACTGTATTCAGGCATATTGATAATTGACAACCAATCGTCTGGTGTACTTTTTGGTGTTCTTAGCTCGGTTTTGTACCTTTTAGTGGTTCTTAGACAAACAAGACAGAGTGCCATGTGGCACCCTGTCTTGTTTTTTTCAGACGAGACCTGAACAGTGTGGAAAACCGCGTAAGCGCCGGCAAAAACGGCACGGCGGTGTGAGCGAAGTCGGCGAGCCGATTATTTCCGCGAACGGCTTGACTTTTTCCCGCAAACCCAATAGAATAAACGGTGAACAGAAATGCTCGACAAAAAGGAATTGTTTTCATGAGATCGGACGTTATCCATATCTCCAGTGAAGGGACCGGCATCGACGAAGCGGTAAAACAGGCCGAAGCGGTCGCCGTTTACAAGTCGCTTCCGAAAAAGGATTCCATCCACCTTCTTCTTCTGACGGAAGAAATGATGGGCATGATGACGGGGCTCACCGGTAAGCATGACGCGGATTTCTGGCTTGAGACCGAAGGCGGCGACTTCCGCCTTCATCTGAAGACCGAGACCAAAATGAATACGGAGCTGAGGAAAAAGCTCCTTTCCGCCTCCACGAGCGGCGAGAACATCGCAGCCAAGGGCGTGATGGGCAAGATCAAGGACGTATTCAGCCGTCTGCTCGAGCCTACGGAGGCTCCGATCCCGAAGGAATACGCGGCGGGGTTTGAAAGCAGCAACCTTTCCATGGCGGAAGCGGCTGCGGTTGCAAAGGGCATGTCCGGCGCCGGCATGGGGGTCTGGTCGCTCAACAGATACAGGGCTCATATGAAGGCCTCCGGCGAAGCCTGGGACGAGCTGGAGCAGTCCATCGTCGCCAATATCGCGGACGAGGTCGAGATAGGCATCGCCGATAATTCGGTGGAAATGATAATCTATAAAAAATTCTGACAGGAGAACAGAACAATGACTATAAACAAGACAAAGAACAATACCTCTCTGACGCTTGCCCTGGAAGGCCGTCTTGAGACCACTACCGCCCCGGAGCTTGAAGCCGTCGTAAAATCGGAGCTCGACGGCGTGACGAAGCTCGTCTTCGATTTCACGAGCCTTGACTACGTTTCATCCGCCGGGCTGCGAGTCCTTCTTTACGCCCAGAAGATCATGAACAAGCAGGGCGAAATGAAGGTCGTCGGGGCAAACGACATTATAAAGGAGATATTCGACGTGACGGGTTTTTCCGAGATCCTGACCGTTGAATGATCAAAAGTCCGCGATCGCCGGCGCAATGCCGGCGTTTTTTCAAATCGGGCCGCGATCACGCCCGATTTGTTCAATATCCGGGACCGGATGTTGACACGGGTGGTGTAAACGGAGTAAAATAGCCGCGCGGCAGACAGCCGCAGCAGATAAGACCGACCGGAACGGAGGGGGTGAGCACCACGGCAGACAAAAAGGAAAACAGAAAAAACGAAGCGACCATTGCGAACAGGAAGGCGTTCCACGACTACTTCGTGATCGAGACCTTCGAAGCGGGGATAGAGCTTTTCGGCACGGAGGTAAAATCCATCCGGCAGGGCAGGATAAACCTCAAGGATTCATGGTGCTCGGTCGACGACGGAGAGCTGTTCGCCAACGGGGTGCACATTTCCCCGTACGAGCAGGGCAACATCTTCAACCGCGACCCCCTGCGCAAAAAACGGCTGCTGATGCACAAGAGAGAGATCATGCGGCTGGCGGGCTTGACTAAAACTCAGGGGTACGCTATAATACCTTTGTCCGTCTACTTCAAGAAGGGCAGAGCAAAGATGCAGATCGGGCTGTGCAAGGGCAAAAAGCTCTACGACAAGCGAGAGGCCGAAGCGAAACGCAGCGCTCTGCGGGAGATCGAACGGACAGAGAGCGAAAGGCGCCGTTAACCATCGGCTGCCGGCGATACGCCGTCCGATTTCTTTAATACGGGGATGAAAGGATTTCGACGGGGGCTTCAAGCTCCGGTAAGCACGCACAGGCGCGCAGCCTGTATAAAATGCGCAACATAAAAAATAAACGACGATAATTATTCTTATCCCGTTTTAGCCGCTGCGTAATCACGCCGCGACTCGTCCTTCCCCGAGTACCTCGGCGGGGGCAAAGGGCGTCATGAGAGGTGCACGTGAACCGGGCAGCGCCGCGTAGCCGGTCACGCATAACGCGGCTGCTCGGGCGGTAAGACTGTTTCGCGGCGTACCGTTCCGAAAAGCTTAAAGGCGATACTAAGCGTGTAGAAAGCCGTTGTGAGGGGTTTTCGGACGCGGCTTCGAGTGCCGCCATCTCCACCATGCAAAAGCGCCCCTTCGGGCGCTTTTGCAATGATATCCGTTCCTGTCGGAACGGGTGATATATCTACGGTATGATATCGCACTTCGTGCGATGATATACGCCTGCGGCGTATGATGGAACGGATATCTTATCATGCAGCCGCGAAGCGGATGTATATCATGCGCGGTAATTACCGCGTATATCATATCGCGCAGCGATATATCAATTGATGGAAAAGACCTCATTTATATAGTTAAAAGGTTATAACAATGTCCGACAACAAGCTTCTTGATCTGTCTTTTGAATTTGCCGTTGCGATCGTCAATCTGATAGACGGCGTATCTGCACCTAAAAGCTCTTATATGACAGATCAGCTTGCGCGCTCAGGCACGTCGGTTGGGGCAAATATCCATGAAGCCCAGTATGCGCACAGCAAAAAAGACTTTATTGCAAAGCTTGAAATTGCGTTAAAAGAGGCAAATGAGACAAGCTATTGGCTGAAATTGATGTTTGAAACCCAACGGATCGATGAAGCCGGTTACAAAAGCACCGAAAAACTATGCGGAAACATACGCAGACTTCTGATTGCCTCCTGCCGCACTGCAAAAGAAAATCAGCAATAGTCTTTCTTTTGCCTGTTCACAAAAGACAAATATTGCTCCCGCCGTTATTGACTTGAAACTCGCGGCTGTGGTAAAATGGGCGACGGACAACGGGAGATCTTCCGACGCGGTTTCGGGCACGGCCGACGTCCGCCTCTCCCGCCGCGAGGTACGGTTCCCGCGCCGTTCTTTTTCCGAGTGCCCGCTGCCCCGTCGGCTGCGCCGACAGAACTGACAGATGCTCAACTCTCTTACCATCGAAAACGTGGCGGTCATCAAGAAACAGACCGTCGATTTCGCGCCCGGCTTCAACGTCTTTTCAGGCGAGACGGGCGCCGGTAAGTCTGTGCTGATAGATTCAATAAACGCCGTGACGGGCTCCCGGCTCGCCCGCGATATCGTCCGTTTCGGCGAAAACTCCGCGTTGATCAGCGCGGAGTTTTCCGGGCTGAAAAAGTCCGTCCTCGAATCGATCGCCTCCGAGGGCGTTTATCCCGATGCCGACGGCAGGGTCACGATATCCCGCAGGATCGGCGCCGACGGCAGGAGCACCTGCCGCGTCAACGGAGAGGTCGTCAGTCTGTCGATTCTCAAAAAGATCGGCGGAGAACTCATAAACATCCACGGCCAGCACGACAGCCAGATCCTTCTGCGGCCGGATTCGTACTATCTTTTTCTTGACAGACTGTCCGGCTCACCGGACAAGTTCGACAAATACGCGAAAACGTACGCGGCGGTCGTCGCCGCCGACCGGGAAATAAAAAGGCTGTCGGCGGAGCAGTCCGGCCGGGAAAGCCTCGCATCGGAGCTCAGAGAGACCGTTTCCGAGCTCGACGCGGCCAACGTCACCGTCGGGGAATACGACGCGCTCAAAAAAAAGAGCGAGCTGATACGGAAGAGGGAAAAGCTCGCCTCGCTGCTTGCCAAAGCCGCGGCCCTTCTCAGCGGCAGCGACGCCGACGGAGCGGTCTCAATGGCGCAGAGCGCCGCGAGGCTCGTCGAAAAAGCAGCCGAAGCCGACGAGGAGCTTGCCGCACACGCGGCTGCCGTCGCCGACGCCGCATCTGTACTCGGCGCCGAGGCGGATCATATAGGATCCGAACTCGAAGAGCTCGAATTCTACGCGGCGGAGGCGGACCGAATCGAATCAAGGCTCGCCTCGCTCGAGGAGCTTTTTTCAAAATACGGCGTCGGAGAAAAACACCTGCTCGAGGTCCGTGACGACGCCGCAGCGAGACTTGAAGGGCTCGACCCGTCAGGCGCGAAGCTCGCGGAGAAAAAGCACGAGCGCAACCTGCTCGCCCGTTCGCTGATCTCGGATGCTGACGAGCTGACCGCTGCCCGCTCCGACGCCGCCGAAAAGCTCGGAAGAGCGGTCAACGAGTCGCTGAAGGACCTGTCGATGCCCAACGCGGTATTTGAGGTCCGGCTAACGCAGCGCGCATACGGCCCGACCGGGCGCGACGACGTGGAGTTCCTGTTCTCCGCGAACCCGGGCTCCCCTCCATCGCCGATCTCGAAGGTCGCGTCCGGCGGCGAGCTGTCGAGGCTCATGCTCGCCCTCAAGGAAGCACTCACCGACGCGGACGACGTCGACACGCTCATTTTCGACGAAATCGACTCGGGCGTTTCCGGCAGGGCCGCTACCGCCATCGCCTCGAAAATGCGCGCGATCGCCGCGAAACGGCAGGTGCTGTGCGTGACTCATCTGGCGCAGATCTCCGCCGCGGCGGACAGGCATTTCCTTATCGAAAAAACGGTCAGAAACGGCGAGACCTTCGCCGAGACCAGGGAGCTCGACTACGAAGGCAGGGTCGAGGAGAACGCCCGCATCATCGGCGGGATGAAAGTAACTCAAGCCGGAAGGCTCGCCGCAAAACAGCTTATTGAGTCGGCGGCCTCCGGAAAAGGATAATAAACGAAAACGGAAAAGGAGTATCAGGTATGCTTGTAAAAAAAGACGTCTTCGGGGCAATGCCCGACGGCACGGAGGTTTTTGAGTACACTATCGAAAACGACGCGGGCATGAGCGTCGGCATCCTTACTCTCGGCGCGACGATACACAAGGTCGTCGTCCCGGACAAAAACGGAACGCCCGTCGACGCGGTCCTCGGCTTCGACACCGTGGAGGATTACCTCGGCAAGTCGAATTATCAGGGAGCGACCGTCGGAAGGTTCGCCAACCGTATCGGCGCGGGCAGATTCACTCTTGACGGTACCGATCACGTTCTTGACCGCAACGAAAAAGGAAAAACGAGCCTGCATTCGTCCGGCGAAATGAGCTTCAAGGTCTGGGACTCCCTCATCGCCGACAGCGACAGCGTCGAGTTTTCGACCTCCGTACCCGACGGGAATCACGGCTTCCCCGGGAACGTCAAAGCGACCGTCAGGATGACTCTCGACAATTCCGGGACGCTGAGGATCGAATACGCGGCGGAAACGGACAGGCCCGCCCCATTGAACCTCACCAACCACACGTATTTCAACCTTGCCGGCGGGGGCGACATCCTCTCCCATGAGCTGAAGCTGAACTGCTCCGCCTTCACTCCGGTGGACGAGCTGAGCATCCCCACCGGAGAGATCAGAGCCGTCGCCGGAACTCCCTTTGATTTCACCGCGGGCAAACCGATAGGGGCGGACATCGAAGCCGACGATGAGCAGCTCGCGTTCACAGGCGGCTTCGACCACAATTTCGTCATCGACGGCGCCGACGGCTCTCTGAGGCCCTGCGCGACGGCGAGCTGCGCGGAAAGCGGCATCTCGCTGACGGTCGCGACCACCCTTCCCGCCGTCCAGTTCTACGCCGGAAACTTCCTGGCAGGAGCCGAAGGCAAGGGCGGCAGGCCTATGAACAAGCGCAGCGGCTTCTGCCTTGAAACACAGTTTTACCCCGATTCGCCGAACAAGCCCGACTTCCCGAGCTGCATTTTCGGGCCCGACAGACCGTACGAAAGCGTCACGGAATTCAGGTTTTCAAAACTCGGCTGAGCGCCGCGCGTCAGGTGTCCGCGCGAGGATCCTTCCACGGCAAGGCTCCGCTTGACAAAACCCACTTCGAGATGTTAGAATCACCAAGTTATTTTTTTGCCGGGAGATAGGGATCGTTTTATGACTTTCACATCGTACAAGTTCCTCTTGTTCGTCGGTATTCTTATACCGCTGTACTACCTGATACCGAACAAGTACAAGAAGTATCAGTGGATCCTGCTGCTCATCGCCAACTACATTTTCTACCTGTCCACGGGCATCCCTCAGATCGCCTTCATCGTGTTGTCCACTGCGGTCACGTACGTTTCGACGCGGATCATGCAGAAGTTCCGCGACGACTGCTCCGCGCTCATAGCGGCGACGCCGGACATCACCCGCGACGAAAAGAAGGCGCAGAAGGCTATAGCTGCGGCCAAGATAAAGAAGGTACAGTACGCGACCATCGCGCTGCACCTGATAGTCCTCGCGGTCGTAAAATACCTCAACGTCACGATCGGCAACGTCAATTCGATAGTCGGAGCCTTCAAGTCCGATTTCGCTATCCCGACCGTCAGCATGATCGTCCCGCTGGGCATCTCGTTCTACACGTTCACGTCGCTTGCGTACATACTCGACGTCGCGAGGGGAAAGTACAAGGCCGAGAAGAACTGCTTCAAGGTCGCTCTTTTCATCTCATATTTCCCGACGATAGTCCAGGGACCGATCTGCCGCTTCGACGAAGTCGGCAGGCAGCTTATCGCCGAGCACCACTTCGACTACGACAGGTTCGTCAGGGGTGCGGAGCTCATGCTTTGGGGCTTCTTCAAAAAGCTCGTCATAGCTGACAGGGCGTCGCTGGTCTCAAAAACGGTCTTCTCGGCGGAAAACTACCAGCAGTACTCAGGCTCACAATTTCTGTTTGCGTTAGTACTCGCTTTTATATACCTCTATTCGGATTTCTCGGGCGGCATAGACATCGCCCGGGGCGTTTCCGAGATCCTCGGCACGGACCTTCCCCTCAACTTCGAACGTCCTCTGTACGCCCAATCCCTCGCCGAATACTGGAGACGCTGGCACATGACCCTCGGCGGGTTCATGAGGGACTACGTGTTTTACCCGGTCATGCTCTCGAAACCCGTTCTGAAACTTTCAAAGAAAGCCGCAAACAAGTGGGGCAAGTTTGCCGGTAAAATGGTCCCGTCCGTCATTACCCCCGCTGTCGTGTTTTTCCTGATGGGCATATGGCACGGAGCGTCCTTCCAGTATATCCTGTACGGCGTTTACAACGCCTTCATGGTATCTTCAGGCGTCGCGTTAGAGGGCTTTTTCAACAAGCTGAAAAAATGGCTGCATATTAATGACCAGGCATATTCCTACAAGCTTTTCTGCATGGCGCGCGTTTTTGTCATAACAAGTATATCGCGCCTTATAGTAAACCCGCCATCAATCGCAGCTCTGGGCTTCATCATCAAGAGCCTGTTCACCAATTTCAACGTCGATTTTCTGTTCGGTCTCGACGGGAAGTTCTTTGACCTCGGGCTCGACGCCAAGAACATGTTCGTCATGTTCATAGGCGTGCTCATCTTCGCCACCGTCAGCATCGTATCCGAGCACGGAATGAATGTCCGCGATTCGCTCAACAGGCAGAATATAGTTTTCCGCTGGGCGGTCCTCATCGCTCTTTTCGTCATCGTACTCATATTCGGCAAATACGGGCGCGGTTACGACGCGGCATCTTTCCTTTACCAGGGATTTTAAGGAGCTTGTTCGATAATGAAAAAGAATCAACTGATACGACTTATCTGTTTTTCGCTGTGCGTTTTGACGGTGGTTTGTTTCCTTTGCCACGTTTTTCACTACGACAAAGCTCGGATGCGCAATCCCGTCTTGACTTATGCAAAGCTAGAGAAGAACACCATCGACACTGTTCTTATCGGCACGAGCGGCATACATTGTTCATACATACCCGGCAGGGCTTATGACAAATACGGGATAACCACGTACAATTGCACGATAGACGGAATGAGAGCCTGGGGCGTTCTCCCCATGATGAAGTATGTTCTCAGGTATCAAAAACCGCAATTGATGATAATGGACATGCGTCCTTTTATCGATTCGGGCGACTCCACATACAACGAGCAGCGGTCCCGTTACTTCAATGAGATCTTTCCGGTTTTTTCGTATTTCAGATTTATCGGTGTAAACCAGTCCTTGAAGTATCTGAGTCAGCTCGATGAAAACACCGGACGTTTCGATATGAGTTATCTGTTCAATGTCGTCAGGTATCACGATATGTGGCAGGACACACTGTCTTTCAGCGTTCTGAAAAACAGTTACGCATATACTTTCGGTTTCAGGCTGAACAAGGGTGAGCTTTCTACGAAAACCATTCCAGAAAGTGCTTATTCGGATGAAAGACTTGACCTTCTGTGGTATTCGGAAGAATGCCTTGACGAGGTGATCGAATATGCCGAAAAGAAAGGCGTGCAGCTCCTATTCATAAATACCCCGATGACCATTACCGAAGAACGTGCAAAAAGAATGAATACAATACATGACAAGCTTGATTCATTTGGTATTCCGTACATAGATTTCTGCACAAAATCCGGAGAAGAACAGTATCACTTCGACAAGTCCGAGGATTTCCGGGACAAGTCTCACACGAACTATACAGGCGCGAAAAAGGTCACGGATATCGTAGCTCAGTATGTTTTGGACAACTATGATGTCCCCGATCGGAGCAACGACCCTTCATGCGACTATTACAAGGACGCATACGAACAAACTGTCAACGAAATAAAAAGGCTGAAAAAAGCTGTATCTTCTTCTTGATGCAGTCAACAATATCTCCGGATGCAGCGTAATTATGTAATTGCATGGAGGGAACCATGAGCCTATCAAAAAAATCATCAAACAACTTTGTCTTCTCCCAGCACGGCGATCTGATGGGAGAGCTCAAATATCTCAACGAGATCAAAAACAGTGACCGTTCGCCGGATGAAAAGAAGCGTGTCATCGCGGATATGAGAACCGCCGGTAAAAAGTACGGTTTTACTTTTCGCGAGTACATGCTTTATGATTTCGAACACCGGACTCCTGAAGAACAATTTGAATTCATCTCCGACGAAGAGCGGATCGACATAGCCGACAGACTCAATACAGATCGTTCAAAGGAAATCCTCGGCGACAAATTCAAGACTTATGAAGTCTTTTCCGAGTTTTTTAACAGAGATCTCTGCATGGTCCACGCAGGAGAGTTTGACAAGGCAAGGTCATTTATTTCCAGACACTCCGGTTTTGTCGCCAAGGCTTTAGATGATTTCGGAGGGTTCGGGATTTTCGTCTGCAAGCCGGGCGAAGCAGGCAGCTCCGATTTGGTCACGCATGAGCTGTTCAAAAGGTTCCCTGACGGATTCCTTATCGAGGAATATCTGATCAACCGCCCAGAATTCGCCGCCTTCCATCCCGCTTCGCTCAACACCATCCGGATACCTACCGTCAGATTTGACGATCGAATCGAACTATGCCACCCGTTCGTACGTATCGGAAGTGGCGGAGCCGTTGTCGACAACGCTTCATCCGGCGGAATCATGGGCGCAATAGATCCCGAAACAGGCGTAATCTTCGCTGCTGCGGATGAAAACGGGGGTTTTTACGACAATCATCCTGACACTGGCATCCCGATTGTCGGCTTTGAAATCCCTGATTGGGACAAGGCCGTCTGTCTTGCAAAAAAGCTCGCTACAGTACTTGATGGGCAGCGCTACTGCGGATGGGACATTGCTCCGACGGATAAGGGTTATCTCATGGTTGAGGGGAACGCCGGGGGAATGTTTGTCTGGCAGATCCCTGAGCAAAAAGGCTTCAGGCCCGAGGCTTCTGCCATAATCAGAGAGTTGGGTGTCGAATATCCCGCCGAGCTGATGATTCCTTGAGCCGTTTCGCTTTTTCCGTATTCCCGGCAAATCGTAACCAAAATATAATAATTAATATAACAAATCACCCCGCGGCGCGGTTGACAAACCCGCCGCGGGGTGCTAATATATCATGGATTGTTTGTCGGTTTATCCGTTTTTTTGACTGAGCTGTTTCGGAGGTGCGTTAAATGCGCGAAAAGTTCCGGTCCCGTGGTTTCAAAACCCTGCTTTCGCTGGCGCTGGTGTTTGCGCTGGTCCTGTCGCCAGTCTCTTCGCTGGCGGCGTATTATCTGCGCTGCGTATACGAGCACGACTCTGCCGACCCGGCGTGGCTTCGCGAGCTGACGATCCGCGAGAACGTCTACACGACGGACGACCTGTCAAACGTCTGCGTGCTCACCGCCGTGCCCGAATACCCGTATACCGCCACGCCCGAATCCTTTGAGAAAACGGTCAACTATTTCGTGGAGCTCTATTCCATCGACGGAACGGGGCTCAAGGCCGCGTATATCTATCTTTTCACCGTCCTCAACAAGTTCGCGACCGTCGAAACGGCCAACGCCACGGACGAAGAGGTCAGAGAATACCTTACCGACAAGGGCTTCGTTTTTCCGGCGGCAGACGGCGGCGAAACGATAATCATCGCCCGCGCCCTTTATTACGCATATATCAAAGGCGTCGCGACCCAGTACGCTACCTTCTATGAAGGCGAGCCGATAGGCGCCGCCCTCATAGCTTTCGCCGCAGGCGTCGCGGGTTACGACGTTTCCGAGCTCGTCAGATGGATACCCAACGGCGACATTACCGACCTTAAGCAGTACGCCTTCGCCGTCTGCAAGGCCGCGCTTTACAACGAGGGCTACGACGTTGACGAAAACACCTCCGAGGTCGAGGTCGGCATAATGACGGCGGAAATGGTCGCGTCCAAGGCGGGTTTCATGATCGACTCGGGGATGGACTACGAAGGACTGAAAACGGCTTTCCTTGCCGCGATGCTCGGCTCGGTATACAGCGTCAGCGTTGAAAGATCTTCTCTTGCAGAGGCGCTCGCCGACGGCAGAACCGCGGTCTACATCCTTGCTCTCATCGGCAAAGAGCACGGCGTCACCGTGGGAGCGGACTCGACTCTTGATTCGGCGTTCAACACAGTCGCCGAGAACACCGATTATTTCTCCTTCGACTACGGCGAGTTCTGGGCCGACGTCTATTCCTACAGGATCAGTCTTTCCAACAGGCGTGAAAGCCTGTGGTTCTATCCTATCTGCATGAACAACTCCACCAACGACCCCGGCTGCATCGTCACGCTCGACGTCAACGGCGTTCCGGTGGAGGACTCGAAATATACGCAGGTTCCGATCGACCCCGAGCTTGACACGCAGCTTCTGGTACTGACGGTCGATTACGTCAAGGGCGGCGTGACGAGCACCTGCGTTTACAGGATCACCGTCGATCAGAGCAGCGCCGGCGAGCTCATCACCGTCGACCCGGAGGAAGCCGGTCTGCCCGACAACAACACTGTCGCCTCGATCGTCACAGGCATAGTTGAGGCCGCCGCCCTGCGCAGACCGGAGATCGCCTTTTACGCCTCCGCCGCGGGGATCAACCTTCCGCAGCGCGTCTCCGATATCACCGCCCTTCTGATACCCGATTTCACCGGCGGCGGGATCGAACTCGACGAAGAGAAAAAGGCTCAGGTCCTCGACTCGCTTGCTCAGTTAGGCGCAGCCGCGGATTCCGTTCTCAGCGGCGTGGGAGGCTACACCGAATTCATGGAGACCTCCTCGCTTGACGAGACCGTGATGGGTCTGCTCAACGCTACTCTCGAATAACTCCTTCTCCCCTGACGACGAAAAACGCCCACGGGAGAGGATCTCTGCGCGAACAACGCAGAGATTCGGGTTTTTCAGACCGTTTTTTTAAGATTACTTTAAGTTTTCAATGCTAATTATCCTATGATTTCAGTCATAATCGGAAATCGGAAGGGAGTGTAACCTTATGAACGACAAGATCCTTGTCGTGGACGACGACGTCAATATCTGTGAACTGCTCCGTCTCTACCTTGAAAAGGAAGGCTTCGCCGCTTACACGGTCAACGACGGGCTGAGCGCGATCGAGACCTTCGAGAAGCTGAGGCCCTCACTCGTGCTGCTCGACGTCATGCTGCCCGGGCTGGACGGCTGGCAGGTCTGCCGCAAGCTCCGCTCGAAATCGGACGTCCCGATCATAATGCTCACCGCAAAGGGCGAGACCTTCGACAAGATCCTCGGGCTCGAGCTCGGCGCGGACGACTATATCGTCAAGCCCTTCGACTCAAAAGAGGTCGTGGCAAGGATCAAGGCCGTGCTCAGACGCGCGACGTCCTCCGTCGCCGACGTCAACAGAGAAGTCAAGTTCGACAAGCTTTACATCAACCTTACCAACTATGAGATGAAGGTCGCCGGAGTCCCCGTGGACACTCCTCCGAAAGAGCTCGAGCTGATCTTCCACCTCGCTTCCAACCCGAACAGGGTGTTTACCCGCGACCAGCTCCTCGACGAGGTCTGGGGTTTCGACTATTACGGCGACTCGAGAACTGTCGACGTCCACATCAAGCGCCTGCGTGAAAAGCTTGAGGGCGTGTCCGACAAGTGGGACCTCAAGACCGTCTGGTCGGTAGGCTACAAATTTGAAACAAGAGAATGAGCAGCCTGCTCGCAGAAGGCACGGCGACACACGGCTGAAAAAAACCAACATACGGCTGCGTTATTTTTCAACAGTCAGCCTCTGCGTCATAACGGGACTGCTTATCCTCGGGCTGTCTATAATGATCTTCGTCTCCCGCAACTGGGAAAACGTCAGGCTCGAAAAAATGAGCGAGAACTGCTCGATGGTCGTACGGAGCATTATCGCATCAGGCGCTTCCGAGGGCGACGGAGCCGACTACACGACGGATCCGGAGCTGTTCTCTCTGCTCACTCTCACTCTTCGATCTCTGAGCGAGAGCACCGAGAGCGACGTGGTCATTTTCGCGCCGGACGGCAGCTTCGCGTTCTGCTGCCACATGAACTCAGATGAGGGGATATTGCCCGGAGTTTGCCCTGTGCACGGCGGGATGCAGCTGAGCCAGGAGGCGATCGCCTGGAGCGACGCGGCCTTCCCGAGCCCCGCCAAGGAGACCTTCGACCTTTTCGGTCTTTTAGGCTCCGATTGCTTTGTGTCCGCATACTCAGTGTTTTCAGACGGTGAACGTGCGGCGGTCATAGTGTCCTCTCAGGACGTCGGGATAGGGCTCAGACCGTATCTGCAGAACTTTTTGAAAATGCTGCTCATTTCCGCCGGGATAGCGCTGGTCCTGTCCGCCGTAGTGACTTACGTCTCGACCTCAAGGATGGTCAGGCCCCTGCGTCAGATGGCCTCCGCCGCGAAAAAGTACGCCACCGGCGATTTTTCCTACCGGATAGAGGACGACTCCGACCTGATCGAGCTGTACGAGCTGAAAAAAGCCATCAATCTGATGGCGGAAAACCTCGAGGTCATAGAAAAATCGCGTTCGAGCTTCGTCGCGAACGTCTCGCACGAGCTGAAAACGCCGATGACCACCATAGGCGGGTTCATCGACGGCATGCTCGACGGCACTATCGACCGGGAGGACTATCCGAAGTACCTGAACATAGTCTCGTCCGAGGTAAAACGGCTTTCGCACCTTGTAGTGTCGATGCTCAACATGTCGAAGATCGAGGCGGGGCAGCTGACGATCTCGCCGACGCGCTTCGACATCGTCGAAAACACCGTCCGGACCCTCATCGGCTTTGAAAAATTCATCGACGAAAAGCATCTTGAGATCACGGGGCTGGGCTCCTCCGAGGAATTCGTGATCGAAGCGGACCCCTCGCTGATGAACCAGGTCATATACAACCTTATCGACAACGCAATCAAATTCACGCCTCCCGGCGGCGTGATCTCCTTCAGAGCCGGGTACGATCCGGACGGAGCCGCGGTCTTCGCCGTCAGGAACACGGGCGACGGGATACCGGCGGACGATCTTGAAATCATCTTCGACCGTTTTTACAAGGTGGACAAATCCCGCGGGCTTGACGCAAAGAGCTTCGGCCTCGGGCTGTATATAGTAAAAACGATAGTCGAGCTGCACTCGGGCTCCATCCGAGCCGAGAGCGAGCAGGGCAAATATACAGAGTTTATAATCACTATGCCGGTCTCGGCGACACGCGCCGGATGACGACGGAAAGAAGGATAAAAAATGGACGATCTCAACAACGGATATCCCTTCAACAACGGGAACGAAAACAAAGGAACCGAACCCGCTCAGCCCGAAAACCGGCCAGCTCAGCCTTTCTCCGGCCCCGCGGGCGAGCCTCAGCGGCCGTCTTCCGCGCCCGGTCAGGGCTTTTACGGCAGTTCCGGCAATCCCGGCGGTCCGGTCCCGCCCCGCTATACGGGCTCGGCCTTTGACAGGGACAAGCCCGATGAGCCGCAGAACAACGCGAACGAAGCTCCCGCCGAGCCTCAGGCCGGGCAGTCGTCCGAACCGGTAAGACCTCAGGGCAGGCCCGAAGGCAACCGCACTTATCCTTATTTCGAAAGGCCCGACAACACCGGCCGCTCGTCCCCCTACGGCCCTCAGAACACTAACCGCTCTGACGCTCCGAACAGCGACGGCCGATTCAATGCCCCCGGCGGCGCGCCGCGTTTCCCCGGCGACGGCGGCCAGCATAACGGATACCCGTATTCCTCTTCCCCCGCTCCGAAAAAGAGCGGCAGCTCGGGAGCCAAGGTCTTCATCATCATACTTGCAGTTATCGTCACGGCATGCATCGCCGTCGTCGCCGTGATCAGCGCGACGAAATTCAGCAGGGGCGGTACGGAGACCGACCCGACGACCGTCGTGACCGAACCCGGCGCCGACGAAAACAACGCCGGGATCGAGCTCCAGACCACGCCTGAGCAGACCGCCTCATCCGGCACATTGCTCACCGCCGGAGAGGTTTATGAAAAGATCAAGGACAGCTCCGTGGGCATCCTTGAGTACGTCAACAACAAGCCCGACGGCGAAGGCTCCGGGATAATCATGAGCGAGAAAGACGGCTGGTACTATATCGTCACCTGCGCCCACGTGATCTCCGAAAAAAACGCCACCTTTATGGTAAAAACCGCTTCTGACGTCGAGTACGCTGCCGAAATGGTCGGTTACGACTCGAAGACAGACCTCGGCATCCTGCGCATAGAGGCGGAGGGACTCAAGATCGCGGAGTTCGGCGATTCCACGGTCTGCAAGGTCGGCGATACCGTATACGCCATCGGCAACCCCGGCGGGCTCGAATTCGCCGGCTCGTTCACCGCGGGCATCATCTCCGCCATAGACAGGCCCATCAGTTCCTCCTCCACCTCCGGCTATACCATGGACTGCATCCAGCATGACGCCGCGATCAACCCCGGCAACTCCGGCGGCGCTCTCGTCAACGCCTACGGTCAGGTCATCGGCATCAACTCTATAAAGATAGTCGACGAGGAGTACGAGGGCATGGGCTTCGCGATCCCGATCACTGAAGCGTCCGAGATCCTCAACGAACTCATTTCGAACGGCAGGGTCGCCAACAGGGCCGCTCTGGGCATCACCTACGCCTCCATAAGCAACTACCCGACCTATGCGATGTACGCTTCGTTCTCGAACCTCCCCTCCGGGTCGATAATCATCGCCTCCATCAACGAAAACGGCGCCCTCGCCGATTCCGAAGCGCAGGTCGGCGACATGATCACGCAGGTCAACGGCAAAGACCTTGACGACGTCAGCGTCCTGCTCGACACGATACAGGCAGCCAAACCCGGCGACACCATAGAGCTTACGCTCGTAAGGATAAGCAACCTCAACGGCAAATACTCTCACGAGACCTTCACCGTCAGCGCGACCCTCGTCGAGGACACCGCCGTGGAAACCACCGAGCCCGAGACCACCACCTCGCTGTTCGATTACTATTTCGGCGGCGGAGACGGCTACGGCGACCCCTTCGGTTATTGACCTGATACGCGGGCGTCGGACGCGGTCCGGCAGGGACTGTCCGGAATCGACACACGTCCCTGCTCTGATCCGCCGTGCAGACGCCCCGGGGCGGCCGAAAGCCTGAAATCCGACCGATGTATTACTGCATCATGGATCTGGAGTGGAACAATTCCTACTCCGGCAAGAAAGTCATCAATGAGGTGCTGGAGATCGGCGCCGTGCTTGTCAATACCGATCTCGAGATAATCGACACCTTTTCCGCCGTCGTCAAGAGCCGTTTTTCCGACAAGGTCAACGGCAGGATAAAGCAGCTGACCCATATCAGCACCGAAGAGATGCGTTCCGGCCTCACCTTCAAAAAAGCTTTCGATTCCTTCAGGGTGTGGATAGGGCCGCGGGACTGCATTTTCCTGACCTGGGGCATGGCGGATATCCGCGTCCTTTCGGAAAACTTCAGGCTTTACACCGGCAGCAGGAGGATCCCCTTCCTGACGCAGTTCTGCGACCTCCAGTATTACTGCCAGCTCCACATAGTGGCGTCCGGCGCGCAGCAGATAGGGCTGAGCTCCGCTGCGGAACAAATGGGCGTGGACACGCGCGACGTCGAATTCCACCGCGCCCTTGAAGACAGCCTTATCGCCTGGGAGTGCCTTAAGAAATGCCATAACAGGAACGAGCTTCTCAGCCAGGCCGTGATCTGCGACTCGGCGTTTTACGACAAGCTGGGCTTCAAACCGAGGTATCTCAGGTCGCTTTCCTCCGTAAGAGACAGCCTCTTGCAGGAGACCTGCGTATGCAGCGAATGCCGGAAGCGCATGAAAAGGATCAGCGACTGGCGGGCGGTCAACGCCTCGTTCCGGGCGCTCTTCTACTGCAGGGACTGCGACCGTGTGGAGTTGTTCACCGTCAGGTACAAAGAGTATTACGACAGGATAGAGATCAAGCGCTGCAGGAAGCTCCTTGACGGAGCAAAAGCCGTGAACGTCTCAAAAAAAGAAGAAAAGGAGTAAAAACGATGCGTTACAATATCATAGGCGGCAACCTGCCGGTCGTCGTCTGCCAGCTGGACAGGGGCGAGCAGATGGCCTGCGAGGGCGGCTCCATGTCATGGATGGACCCGGGGATAACCATGCAGACCGAAGGCGGCGGACTCGGCAAGATGTTCGGCAAGATGTTCACCGGCGAAAAGATGTTCTCGAACAGGTACGTCGCGCAGAGCGCCGGCGAGATCGCGTTCGCGTCGAGCTTCCCGGGGTCGATAAGGGCTGTCGAGGTGACTCCCCAGAAGCCGCTTATCGCTCAGAAGGGCACTTTCCTCGCCTCCTACGGCAACGTGGAGATGAGCGTCCACTTCAGGAAAAAGCTCAGCAGCGGTTTCTTCGGCGGCGAGGGCTTTCTGATGCAGAAATTCGACGGCAACGGTCTTGTTTTCCTTGAAATAGACGGCTCCGCGGTCGAATACGACCTCATGCCCGGTCAGCAGAAGATCGTCGACACCGGCTACCTCGCCGCGATGGACGGGACCTGCTCTATGGACGTCCAGTCCGTCAAGGGCGTCAAAAACGTGCTCTTCGGCGGAGAGGGACTGTTCAATACCGTGATAACCGGTCCCGGTCACATAATCCTTCAGACCATGCCCATCGCCAACACTGCGATGTCTCTTTACGCGTATATGCCGCATCCGAGCTCCAATTGACCGCGGGCTTCGGGACCCGGCCTCGGCGCCTGCGGCATCCGGCAATTATTTACATATTCCGAAACGAGGGACTGCGGCCGCAGTCCCTCGTTTGCTGTTTTGCGGCGGTTTGCCCGCCCGGCCCGTCTTGACTTTTTTTGAAAAAAATATATCATGTAGGGGCGAGAATCCGTATACCGCGAAGTGAGGTCGGCCTCGGAAATGCCCGAAAACAAACAAAGCGCCCAATTCAACAAAATGACCGAAACGCCTGTGTCCGCACTGGTGCTGCGTCTTTCTGCGCCCACGATCGTCAGCATGCTCGTGACAAATATCTACAACCTTGTGGACACCGCCTTCGTGGGCAGGCTCGGGACGAGCGCGAGCGGAGCCGTGGGCATCGTTTTCGGTTTCATGTCCATAATCCAGGCCATCGGCTTCATGTTCGGGCAGGGCGGCGGCAGCATCGTTTCGCGGGAGCTTGGCAGTAAGGATCCCGAAGCGGCGTGCAGGACCGCCTCAACGGCTTTTTTCTGTTCGACGGGCTCCGGATTTATATGCTCCGTTGTCTGTTTTCTGCTTCTCGACCCGCTGATCCTTTTCCTCGGCAGCACCGAAACGATCACACCCTTCGCGAAGACATATATTTTTTACATCCTGCTCGCCGCGCCGTTCATGACCGCGAGCTTCACCATGAACAACATACTCAGGTACGAGGGCAGGGCCGCTCTGGGCATGATCGGTCTGCTCGCCGGCGCGTTTATAAACATGGGGCTCGACCCTGTCCTCATGTTCGGTCTTAAGATGGGCATCGCCGGAGCCGGACTGTCGACAGCTCTGAGCCAGCTCGTCAGCTTCTGCATCCTTCTGAGCATGTTCCTGCGGAAAAAGACCGTGACACGGCTCTCTGTCAGGCTCGTGTCGCTCAGGCCGGCTTACGTTTTCAACATAATCGCGACGGGCTTTCCGAGCATGCTGCGCCAGGGGCTCAACAGCGCCGCGACCATCATGCTCAACGATCTCGCCGGCGTATACGGCGACCCGGCGATAGCCGCCATGAGCATCGTGTCGAGGATCATTTTCTTCGTGTTCTCGATCGCTCTGGGCGTGGGGCAGGGCTTCCAGCCCGTCTGCGGTTTCAACTACGGGGCGAAGCTGTACCTTCGCGTGCGGAAAGCTTTCAGGTTCACGCTGTTGTTCGCCTCGGGCTGCATGACCGTCGCGGCGATACTCGTATTTTTGTTATCCGACAGGCTTATCGGAGTTTTCAGGGACGATCCCGAGGTCATAGAGATCGGCGTGCGCGCGCTGAGGCTGCAGTCCTGCGCGCTGCTCGTCCTGCCTGTCTGCACGATAGCGGAGATGCTTTACCAAAGCACTGGGCACAGGCTCGGCGCCACGATCCTTTCGTCGCTCCGCAGCGGCCTGTTCTTCATCCCGGTGCTGCTGATCCTGGCGCGGTACAGAGGGCTGGCGGGCATTCAGGAGGCTCAGCCCGCAGCGTACGTTCTGTCACTGCTGCCGTCGATATTCTTTACCGTCCTGTTTTTCCGGAAGCTGCCTAAAGAAAACGCGTCCGAAAACAGCGACGCCGACCGTATGAAACCAAAAAAGACTTGATCCGCACAAAGAACAGTATCCTCAACGCCTTGTCGGCCGTGGTCCTGAGCCTGATAAACGGGCTGCTGGGATTCGTTCTGACACGCTCGGTCCTGACCGTTTTCGGGTCGGACTTCAACGGCGTGAACTCGACCGCGAACCAGCTTGTAAACATGCTCTCCATCGTCGAGGGCGGTTTTACCACGGCCACGAACGTCGCCCTGTTCAAGCCGTGGAACGGGGGCGACTCCGCGCTCATCAACGGGATCCTGTCGGCGACGCGAAAAAAATTCTTCGGGATCGGCTCGATCTTTCTCGCCGCAGGGCTCGTCAGCTGCGCGGCGTATTCGTTTATAGCAAGAACTTCGATCGCGAGGCTCGACATATTCCTGATACTCATCATGGCCGTCGTCCCGCTCGCGGTCAATTTTCTGTTCGCGGTCAAATACCGCATCCTCATCCAGGCGGAGCAGCGCGAATACGTTATTTCGGTCATCGGTATCATTTCGGTCGGAGCCGGATACCTTGCGAACATCCTTATCGTCCGTTACGCAGCGCCCGTCCTCCTCGCTGCCGGGCACACCCGGTCATACGTCCTCGTCCGTGCGACGACGATGCTTTTTTCGTTGCTGCAGTCGCTGTATATCGTCATATATTCGCGCAGAAGATACAAAACGGTGGACCTTCGGGCCGAGCCCGATTTTTCAGCAATAAAAGGCACCCGCGACGTTCTTGCTCAGAAGATCACGGGCGTTATCTACTCGTCGGCTCCGATGCTCCTCATCACGGCGTTTTCCGCGCGCGGGGCGGCTCAGGCGAGCGTTTATTCAGTTTACAATTACGTTTTCGCGATGATATCGATGCTGATGCACGCGGTGATCGACGCGGTCAGGCTGCCGATCGGCTCGCTGGCGGCGGAGCGCGGCGTCGGGAAGATCAAAAGCCGGTTCATGCAGTATGAGCTCGTTGTGTACTCCGCGCTGTGCGCGATGATCGCCACGGCAGGCGCTATGATCATGCCGTTCGTGAGGATATACTCCGCCGGAGTGGACGATATCGACTACTCCGACCCGTTCATAGCCGTCGGGCTTGCCGCAGCCGCTTTCCTCGACCTCGCGCACATACCCGCGACCAACCTCATCGTCATGAGCGGCGATTTCAGGACCTCGCGGCGCATACAGCTCGCGGGCTCGGCAGTCCTTCTCGCCCTGTCTGCGGCTCTTTGCCCGTTCTTCGACGTGTACGGCATCGTCGTCGCGGTGGCTGTGTCGGCGGGGGTACTGTGCTTCCTCGACTTGTTCGTCGTCCACAAGCGCTATTACGGCGGCGAAGCGCCTTTTTTGAAAAACAACCTGCCGCTCGTGCTGCTCTGCCCCGTGCTGGCGTTCGCGGAAGCACGGTTCCTCCCCTCCCCCGGCGGGTACCCCGGCTTTTTCGCGCTGACCGCCGCGGCGGGGATCTTCAACTGCGCGGCCGTCATTGCGCTGGACATGATTTTCAACAGGAAGGACACCCTCGCTGTGATCCGCGCCGCAGTAAAGACCGTTTTCCCGGGCAGGCCGGGTCATCCGGGCTGATTTTATCCTTCGTTCCGCTTTCTGAGCGTTTCTTCCCACTTAAGCCGCATTTTTTCGTAAACCGAGCCGGGAACGTCCGGCGTACCGCCCCTGCGGGTAGGCAGCAGCATATCGCCCGCGACCTCCGGCATGGTGCAGGCGGTATCGTTCCGCCAGAAGTCTCTTGCGCCGGGGTCCCGCAGGTCGGGGATATCCATCGGCTTCCCGCCGGCAAGGATAGACCTGAATGCGAACAGCCCCGGCAGACACATATCGAGCGCCTCATATACGCCTATCACGTCCGCGGTCTCGTCGCCGCGGATCTTTTCAATGAAGCTGTACATGCTCCGGAAGTCCGAACCGCCGTGCCCGAAGGCCTTTGCCTGCTCGTCTTTTTCGGCCGGAAGATACGTTTCGGCTCTGTGAGCGCCGTCGTATCCGCCTTCGACCATGTCGGCGTTGACGTATATCCGGTCCTGCCCGCCGGCGCCGGCTTCTTCTCTGGCGGACTCCATGCGCCCCTTGCTGCCGTAAACGACGTAGGACGTATTGTTTTTGTACAGGTTGCCGTGTATGCTCTTGACGAGGCTGCCGTTTTCAAGCGTGACCATCTCTATACCGAAGTCCGCGCAGCGCGCTCCGGTGCGGAAGCGTCTGTCGTTCATGGAGCTTTCGAAGCCGACGACGGAGACGGGACGCAGACCGGTGATATGGATTATCGGCCCAAGGGAATGGGTGCAGTAAAAGGTTGAAAACATGTTGTTTCGCCAATGGTCCGGCTCGCCGTAGGTGATCTCGTGCCATATGGGTTCGCAGTTGTGCACGTAATTGCCCTCGCCGTATTCGAACTCGCCTATGACGCCCTCGCGATACAGCTTCCGCATCTCGGCAGGCGCGGCCATATAGCAGTAATTCTCACCGTAGGCGTAGACCATGCCCGTTCTTTCAACGGCCTCGACCAGTTCGACCGCTTCCTTGAGCGTCTGGACGGGAAGCACCTCGGAAAACACGTGCTTGCCCTCGCTCATCGTGCGGATGGCGAACGGCGCGTGCTCAAAAGCGTAGTTCGCAAGCACGACGGCATCCATATCGTGTTTTATGAAGCTGTCGAAATCCGGGTAAAAAGCTATGCTTTTTCCCTCCGTCGAACGCATGACGCGCTCAAGCTCATAAGGAGCCTTGTCACAGACGGCGACCACCTCGGCGTTGTCCGCGCCGAGGCAGTATTCGATCATGCTCAGTCCCCGGTGCGCGCCGAGAACGCCGACCCTGACCTTTTTCATAATATATCCTTTCATACGAGCGGCGCGGACTGAACGTCCGCGCCGAAAAACTTCATTTTGATCCGTAAAGCCCGAGAGAGCGAATGAGCTTCAGCGCGTCCGGCGACAGGTAATCAGAGACGTCCGCGCCTGTTCCGAGCCTTTCGCGCAGCTCGGTAGAGCTGATCTCAAGCGGCTCCGTCGTGCCGACAAGGACCTTGCCGTACGGGCGTATCCTCTCGTCGGCGAAACGCTCAAGCTCTTCCTCGTCAACGGAATCCTCTCTCGAAAACGCGGCTATGGAGCAGTACCGGAGTATCTCCTGCCAGCGGTACCAGGTATCGAAGCTCAGAAGCATGTCCGACCCCATTACGAACCAGAGCTCCGTATCGGGGTAACGTTCCTTCAGGGCCTTTACAAGGTCTATCGAGTAGCTTTTTTCCTTCGTTCCGAGGTCCGCGTCACTGACTATATACCTGTCCTGCGGAAAAGTCAGCCTGCACAGCTCAAAGCGCGTTTCGGCGTCTGAGAGCTTCGGCGCCGACTTGTGCGGCGGGACCCTGTCCGGGCAGATGAGGAACCTGTCGGGTCTGAGCAGCCCGTACGCCGCGTCCGCCAGCTTCAGATGCCCGAGATGCGGGGGGTCGAACGTCCCGCCCAGAAACGCCGTAACAGTCACTTTTTTTTGTGGAGCTCGGGATTGTATTTGTATACGACCCCGGTCCTGCCGACGACGCTGACGACCTCGGCGCCGGCGGAAGCCGCCAGCTGTTCGACGGCGTCCCGAACGCCTACGGGGCAGGTCTCAAGTACGCGGAGCTTGATCAGTTCCCGCGCTTCGAGCACCTTTCTGAAGGATTCCTCGACCTGTTCGGTCACGCCGCTCTTTCCGAGCTGAACCACGGGCGAAAGCCCGTTAGCCTGCCCGCGAAGGGCGGCTCTGAGTTGGCTTGTCATGCTTCGACTCCTTGAAGTAGGGTTTATTTGATCCGTTTTATCCTGTTCCCCCGCACCAGATAGGCCTGTTTCGCCATATCTATGAGCCAGCGGTCGTTTTTCGGCGAATCGGTATAAACGGCGTTTATCTCACGGTCACCGAAACGCTCGAGAAAAGCTTCGCGCTTTGCTTCACGCAGGCAGAGCTTTGTGACCTCGTTCGTCCCGGTATCGAACTCCGAGCAGATATAGTTCTTCACGCCGAGCCTTCTGGCGATGATGTCCATCGAAACGTTCGGCCCCGCGGTGACGATTACGTCGTCCGGCCTGCGCAGCTCGGCGTAGAACGGGCGGATGTTTTTTTCATGCTCGTCCCAGAATTTTTCCATAAGGTATATCCAGCCGGGCATACTGTCCGCGCATTCCTTGAGAAGCGGGACGTATTCGCGCAGAGCCTCCTCGCGGGACATTTTGCCCGCCTTGTAGCGGACGAGCACCCGCAGGACGCGCGGCAGGTACCTGAGCAGGAACGGATACCGCTTTATAAAGAAGAAAAACAGGTCGAGGACGCTCTCGCCGTCATAGATAGTGTCGTCAAAATCGTAAACGTTCATTTACCGCAGCTCCTGCCGACAGTTTTTTTCAACCGTGGTGTTTTTTCAGTTCCCGCCCTAAAAACCGCGCGGCTTCCGCAAAATGCGAATGCTCTTTCGCGGCGGCGAGCCTTTCAGCGATGGTCCGGGGCTCGAAAGGCGGGGAGATCGGCTCGGCGAACTTCTCCGCGCCGGAGATCGGGAACGCCTGTGAATAAAGCATCCCCGCCGCGCCGGAAAGCTCGAACCTGACGTATATCTCGGCCTCGGGATGCTCCGCAAGATCGAACACGCCGCCCTCGCAGACGGTTTTCCCGCACGAGATCCACCTGACGGAACAGCCGTCCGGAACGTCGAGACGGATCATGCTTTCACCGACGCTCATCCCGAACTTTCCGAACCAGCCGTCGCCGACGAAATCCTCTCCGAGCTCGTAACGGGCGTAACGCGAGCAGGCGAAGAACGAGCCGCTTATCATGGCGCGTTTGATCTCTCGCAGCGTGTTCTCCCTTAGGACGAACAGCTCGTAGCTGTCGCCTGCGTCGCTGTCGGTATGTGAGTCGTCGTTGGAAAAGCCCCATACGTTCCTGCCCAGCGGTATAAGCCTTTCGAGCAGACGGTCCCACAGCAGTCTGTCGTGCCGGGTGCATCTGTCCTTACTGTTGACTATCTCTATACCCAGGCAGGACGGGTAAGCGTACAGTATCGAGGCGAACAGCTCCCGCTGAGTGTCAGAAAGAGCGATGTTTTTGTCCCTGTTCGCCCCGTTCCAGTCGCCGAGATGGTTGAGCACGCTCAGACCGCCCGCCGCGTCGATCTTCTTAACGGCGGTGAGATGGTCGTTCTCTTTGCCGAAATCCCCGCGGCCCGCGTCGCAGAAATAGCCGTTGACGTGGTTCTTCCGGAAAACGGCGATATTGTGCTC
>JAILDS010000173.1 GCA_024689165.1 Clostridia bacterium | reverse complement strand
CCCGCCGGGAGCAGAGCGAGACCGAGGAGATGTGCCGTCTTATCCTGCCGCTTGCGGCGCTGTACGGCGCAACGAGGGAAGAACGGCATCTTACCATGCTGTGCCGGGTGACGGACGATCTGGAAGCCCACAGGCATCCCTTCGGCGGTTACTGCGAATGGGATACCGGCTACAAGGCGGCCTGTTCCCGGGAATCCCGGGGGGAATGTTCGCTGCTGACCGAAAACGGAGACCCCGTCGCGGATCTTTTGTATTCCGTCAACTGGCTCCCGGTCGGATTCGCCTACGCGTATCACGTGACGGGAGACGGACGGTATCGTGATCTTTGGCGGGGCATTGCGGAATTTATGATCCGCACGCAGGCGATATCCGAAAATCCGGTCGTCGACGGGCTTTGGTGCCGGGCGTTCGATATGGAGCTGGGCGAGGTGTACGGCTGCCCCCACGATATCGGCTGGGCGGCGCACTGCAGCGAAAGCGGATGGACGGACGCGGAGATTCTGATGGGATTGATGCTGCCCGATCTCCTCGAAAACCGTGATACGTTTATCAATTACGCCCACCGCGGGGCCAGCGCCTACGCTCCGGAAAACACCATGCGCGCGTTCCGGTTGGGCGTAGCGCTCGGCGCCAACGGCATTGAAACGGACGTCAGAAGAACGAAAGACGGCGTTCTGGTCCTGTTCCACGACGAAAGTCTGCTCCGTCTGACGGGCGCGGACCGGAAGATCGCGGAGTTCACCTGCGCCGAGCTTTCCGAAATCCGGATTCCGTCGCCGGACGGTGCCGTGTCCGATACGGTTCCGAAGCTGACGGAGCTGCTTGATTTTGTCAAAGAGCATCCGGTATTTCTGGCGTTGGAGCTCAAGGAGGACGGGCTGGAAGCCGACCTGCTCAACGCGATCGGCGCGTCCGGGTTAAAAGAAACGTGTGTCGTCACGTCGTTCCAGTGGGAACACCTCCGCAACATCAAGACGATCGACCCGACGCAGAAAGTCGGGCTTTTGACCGATACGGCAGACGGGGGTGTGATCCGCGCGTTAAAGGCGATCGGCGCGGAGCAGATCTGCCCCAAAGCTTCCATCCTGTCGCCGGAACTGGTCCGTTCTCTGCACGGGGAGGGCTTCTCCGTCCGGGCCTGGGGCGTCCGCGATGAAACGATGATGAAAGCCGCCTATGACGACGGCGCGGACGGCATGACCGTGAATTTCCCCGATAAATTAGAGACATACCGGCAGGGGAGAAGAAACGATAAATGAGCCCGACGCAAAGGGGCGACGCCCGCCGGCGCGTGCCGGACGGAGCCGCGAATATCGAACAACATTTTCAGTACAGAAAAAAATCAGTGAATAAAACGGAGGAACGGTGTTATGCCTGCTGTATTACCTGCGCTTACCACGCATCCGTGCGTCAAAAAAAGACCCGCGCCTATCCTGACGGCCGCGGATCTGCCCTATCCCTGTTCGCTTGTGTTCAACGCCGGGGTCATCAGGTACCGGGGCGAATACGTGATGGTGTTCCGCAACGACTACGGGCCGGATCAGGCCGGTTACGAAGCCGGGAAACGGTTTGCCGGGACAAGCGTGGGCGTAGCCCGCAGCAAGAACGGGATCGACGGATGGCAGTTCGATCCGGTCCCGCTGATGGACAGCAGCGCCCCGGATAAAGACCCGGAGTTAAAGCGGTTTTACGACCCCCGCCTGATACAGATTGAAGGCCGGCTGTATCTGTGCCTTGCCATGGATACCCGCCACGGGATATGCGGGGCTATTGCGGCGCTGTCCGACGACCTGAAGTCCTGGGAGCTCATCAGCGCCAGCGTGCCGGAGAACCGGAACATGGTGCTGTTTCCGGAAAAGATCGGCGGCGAGTTCGTCCGGCTGGAACGCCCCATGCCGGTGTACAGCCGCGGGCGGGACCGGTTCGATATCTGGCTGTCCCGTTCGCCTGATCTTGTCTATTGGGGCCGCAGCGCGCTGGTGTTGGGCGTGGAGGACGTGCCCTGGGCCAACGACAAGATCGGTCCCACCGCCTCCCCCATCAGAACGGAGCGGGGCTGGCTCACCCTGTTCCACGCGGTGGACCGGGATGAGTCGCGCGGCAAAAACGGCTGGGAAAACAAGTGGACAAAGCGCTACACCGCAGGCCTGATGCTGCTGGATCTGAACGACCCTTCCAAGGTGCTGTCTGTTTACAAAGAACCGCTGATCGCGCCGGATATCCCGATGGAGACCGACGAGGGCTTTCGGCAGAACGTGATCTTCCCCTGCGGGATGCTGCTGGAGGAAGACGGAGAGGTAAAAATCTACTATGGCGCTTCCGATACCTGCGTCTGCCTTGCCACCGCGCGTGTCGACGACCTGTTGGCGCTGCTGCCGTAAACAGCAGAAAGGCATAAGGCGGGGCCGCCGCGTAAACGGCCGATAAAATCAGGGATCTCTGAACAAAAGCGTTCGGAGATCCTTTTTTTCAGGAAACGGAGCGTTAGTCTCGCTGTTTGCGCGGCGGCGCCTTAACGCGACGGCCTCGTTTTTTTTTCTATCTGATTGTTCTTAGAAGCGGTAGTCTGGATAGATGATCCTGCCCGTTTCGGAGGATTCGATGATCGACAGGCAGGCTTCTACTGTTTTCGCGCCTTCCCGCGCGTCGGTCTCCGGCGGCCTGCCGGTCCGGATCGCTTCGGCGAACACCTCGAACTCCCGGGCGGAGTTGTGATTGTTGACCTGCACAGGGATCGTTTGCGGCTCGTGCGCCATGCCGTCCTCCCCCGCCGTAAATAGCGTCATGGTCGGCGACGTGTTGTCGCAGATCAGCGTGCCCTTCGTGCCGTATACCAGCGTGCGCATGGTGTAATCGCGCTTACAGCCGGTGGAGACGAACACCTTGCCCATTACGTCCGCGCCGAATTTCATCACGGCGACGGTGGCGTCGTCGTAGGGGACCTGCGGCAGCAGCTTGTGGGTGCCGTAGGCGAAGACCTCCATGGGGTCCCCCACCAGCCAGCGCAGCAGGTCCACCGCGTGGCAGCCGCCGCCGATCACGCCGTGGCGCAGGGGGTCCGCCCGCCAGTTGTCCACCAGATACATATAGTCGTGGGCGTATTCGGATTCCGCGAAGTAGACCTCGCCGATCACGCCGGAATCGACGATCTCCTTCGCCTTTTCAAAGGCGGGGGTAAAACGGCAGA
>JAILDS010000095.1 GCA_024689165.1 Clostridia bacterium | reverse complement strand
GACGTCACCATCTCCACGGACTTCTTCACGACGACGTTCGCCAACATCCGGTACTGGCTCGGCAGAGACCATCACGCCGTGATCTTCGGCGCGTCCGCGGGCGGCGTCCTCGGACTCGGGCTGTTCCTGCTCATCTTCTTCGGCAAGCGCCGCAAGAAGAACGAACAGGACATCACCGCAGAGACCTTCGAGAAGTCGGCCTCCACCGGCGGTTCCGGAAAGACCACCGGCAAGACAACCGGCAAGACCGCGCCCAAGACGGGCTCCACGGGCAAGACCGGAAAGACCGGCGGCACAGGCAGGACGGGCAAGACCGGAGGCACCGGGAAGACCGGGAAATGATCTGACGGTATAACTGCGCAGCGGCAGAGCGGAACGTGATACGGCGTCCGGCGGTTTTCAAAGGCCGCCGCGCCGCGCGTCCCCGCTCCGCCCGGCGCCCCGGGATCTGCTTCCCCGGTATGCCGAAAACTGTTTTTACACGTATTTTTACCGCAGTGTTAAGCTTTGACTTGTCGGGGGCGGCAAGGCCCCGACGCAGAGAAGGAGGAAGCGATGCTCGAGTACGCAACATATTCGTCGGCGGGCGAAAGGCTCTATAACGAAGACACGGCGAGGGTGTTCGTAAACGCCGAGGCAGGCGCTTACTGCTTCGCTCTTGCCGACGGCCTCGGCGGACATGGCGCGGGCGACGTCGCTTCGAACCTCGTTACGGAATGCGTCGGCGGCATGGTGAAGAACGAGAAGGACTTCTTCGATCTCTTCATCGACGACTGCTTCGACGCCGCGCAGGAGATACTCCTTGCCGAGGTGAACGAACGCGGCCTTTCCTGCCGGACCACGCTCTGCCTGCTCTTCATAAAAGACCGCAGGGCCACCTGGGGGCACATAGGCGACAGCCGCATCTACCTTTTCAAAAACGGGAAGTTCAGCGGCAGGACCCGCGACCACTCAGTCGTACAGATGCTCGTTGACACCGGCGAGATCGACGAAAAGGAAATGCGCCACCACGAGGACCGCTCCAGGCTGCTTCGCGCCATGGGCTCCGAGTGGGAGGACGGCCCGGAGTACGAGGTCGATTACAGAGGCTATGAGATAGAGCCGGGGGACGTCTTCCTGCTCTGCACGGACGGCTTCTGGGAGTGGCTCGACGAAAAGACGATGTCAAAGCTCATCAGGCGCGGTCTTTCGCCGTTCGATACGCTCGAAAAGATGGCCGCGGCCGCTGTCGAAGCCGGTAAAGGCAAGGACATGGACAATCTCAGCGCCGTTCTGATCAAAGTGACGTGAACGCGCAATGACAACACCAGCAACAAATGATTATCGGGAAGGGGGCAATGCAAGATGATCGGTTCAGACAACACGTGTCCGAACTGTTTTGCTCCCATGGCCTCCGGGTCCGTTTGCCCGAAGTGCCGCTGCGACACGTCCGCCGTCAAGACCTATCCCGGCACGCTGCCCATGTTTTCCACCCTGAAAAACAGGTATATCGTCGGGCGCGTGCTCGGCAAGGGCGGCTTCGGCATCACCTATACCGCTCTCGACATGAATTCCAACAAGCGAGTAGCCATCAAGGAATACATGCCCGGAGAGTACTCCGTCCGTTCAAACGGCACCGCGACCATCGTCCCGAAGAACGACGATAAGTCGAAGCGGGTGTTCGAGCACGGCCTTCAGAAGTATATAGAGGAGGCGGGCACGCTCGTCACCCTGCGCGAGAACAGGAACATAGTCGACATCCTCGACTATTTCTCCGAGAACAACACCGGCTACATAGTCATGGAGTTCCTCGACGGCGACAACTACAACCGTCTTGCCCGCAACAACGGAGGACTTCTCGGCTACGCCGAGGTCTTCGAAATGTTCAGGACCCTTTCGGAGGCTCTCGCCTTCGTTCACAAAAAGGGCATACTCCACCGCGACATCTCTCCGGAGAACGTCATCCGCACCAAGGACGGCAGGATAAAGCTCATCGACTTCGGCGCCGCAAGAAGCTACGTCGCCGGCGAGAACAAGGGCATGAGCGTCCTGCTGAAGGTCAGCTACGCCCCCTACGAGCAGTATTCCTCAAAGGGCAACCAGGGGCCGTGGACCGACGTGTACTCCGCCTGCGCGACCGTGTATCACCTTATCAGCGGCAAAAAGCTGCCGGATATCTCGATACGCAAGCGCGAACGGCCGAGGACGCTTTCAGAGCTCGGCGCGCCGGTGCCGCAGCAGTTCTCAAGGATCATACAGAAGGGGCTCGAGTACGACATACCCATGAGGTACCAGAACTTTGAGCAGCTTCTGGCCGACCTCTACCAGCTGCCCGACCCGAACGGCTCGAAAAAGCAGGTCGAGATAAACCCGCCGGCCGATCCGCCGCAGAGAGAGTTCTGGCAGAAGCAGACGCCGCCTGCGCAGCCGCCTAAGCAGCCGCAGCCGCTGACGCCGAAGCCGCCGATAATCTCCGAGCCCAAGCCGCCCGTGCAGCCGACGCCTCCGACTCCGAAGCCGCCGGTGCAGCCTGCGCCGCTGTCTGTCAGACAGCCTGCGGGAGGGACGGTCTGGGGCAGGCCTCAGGTCAGGCAGAACGGCGGCAAAAAAGCCGTCGGATACCTGATAAACGTCGCCACCGGCGCGAAGTGCGAGATCCCCGCCGGCGGGGAAGTCAAGGCGGGCCGCTCCTCGAGCTACAGCAACTTCGTTATCGACCCGACGGACCAGAACCTCAGCCGCGCCCATATGCTCGTGCGCTTCGACGGCGAAAGCTTCTTCGTGACGGACAACTCGCAGAACGGCACCTACCTCGAGTCCGGCATCCGGCTGCCCAGGGGCAGCGCCCAGCGGCTCGGGAGCGGCATCCGGCTCTACGCCGCGACGCCGAACCACATGCTGATGCTTTTGAAGGAATAAGCTATGACGGACATACCTGAAAACAACAATGACGAACTGCTCGACGGTGACTTCGAGGAATTCGAAGAGGTGACGGTCGCCGGCGACGATGACGACGGAGTGATCATCAGCTTCGACTCTCAGCAGGGCTCGCGCAAAAGCCAGCAGGATTACGTTTCCTGCGACGACGGCTACGAGTACACGAAAAACGGGCGCTGCATCGTCGTGCTGTGCGACGGCATGGGCGGGATGCAGGGCGGCGAGGTCTACAGCCGATTCTCCGCCGAGGGGATGCGCCGTGCGTACCACGACCAGCCTGTCGCCGACAACCACCTTGAATTCCTCAAACGCACCATCCTCGCGATAGACATGGCGGCGTCGAAGCTCGAAACGTCCGACGGGCGCCCGATGCGCGGCGGCACGACGATGCTCGCGTGCATAATCGATTCCGGTTATCTCTACTGGGCGAGCGTCGGCGACAGCCGGATCTATCTTATAAGGGACGGCGTCGGCTACCAGCTCACGGAGGACCAGAACTACTCGCTGCTTCTCAGAAAACGGGTCGAGCTCGGCGAGATCACCCCGGAGCAGGCGGAAAACGACCCGCAGAAGGACGCTCTGATCAGCTACCTCGGCATGGGCGGCATCAAGTACATGGGCCTGAGCCGCACGCCCGAAAAGCTCCTTCCCGGCGACAGGGTGCTCCTCTGCTCGGACGGGCTGTACCGCGCCATGAGCATAAACGAGATCTGCGAAGTGCTCGAGACCTCAGACCTCGCCCACGCGGCGGAGGGGCTGACGAGCACGGCGGTGAACAAGGGCTTCCCCAGGCAGGACAACACCTCAGCGGTAGTCGTGAGCTTCCTGGGATAGCATAGGCAAGCAAGGAAGAATCGGCGAGAATCACCAAAAAAGACCTCTGTAAAGCGGTTTGGTTCGACTCTCGTAAGCCTGAAACAGTCAAATAACGGCGAGCGCGCCGTATAAATAAAGGAGACGATACAATGAACCCAATCAGATGCATCAACGGTCATTTCTATGACCCCGAACGCTTCGACACCTGCCCCTTCTGCAACCAGACGACCGTTTCGGCTGTTGACGAGACGACCGGCGGTTCCCCCGTCTTCACAATGCCCGTCAGCAACACCACCATCATCGGCAGCGCAGAGTCCGAGAGCGAGGAGACCCGCAGCTACTTCAACCTTGAGGACAAGGACTCCAACGTCAAGCACGAGCCGACGGTCGGCTGGGTAGTCGCCATCGACGGCCCCCACCAGGGCGAGGACTACCGCCTCAAGACCGGCAGGAACTTCGTCGGCAGGGCGGACAACATGGACGTTTCTCTCCCCGACGACAAATCCGTCGCCCGTGAGAGCCACTCCGTAGTCGTCTACGATCCCAAGGCCAACATCTATCTCGTAGCCCCCGGCGACGCGAAGGAGCTCTGCTACCTTAACGACAGCGTCGTGCTCGCGGCCACTCAGCTCAAGATCAACGACGTCATCTCCGTCGGCAACACCAAGCTTCTGTTCATTCCCTGCTGCTCCGACAAGTTCACCTGGGACAGCGTCATTGAAGCCAACAAGGAAAAGGGTAAGGAGTAAGATATGGAGCTTATCAAAGAGCGCAGCATGGTAAAATACATTTTTTCCTCGCTGCTTAATTTCGGAATCGGCTACGTCGCCGGTCTTCTGCTGGCGATACTCATCACCGCAGCCATAGGCGCGGGCGGGATGATGTCCTTCTTCGTCATCCCCAACGCCGTCGGCAACGCCTGCGGACTCGTCGCCTGGAACCTCTACCAGACCTGGTTCTTCTACACCATGGCTCAGGACGTCAACGCCGCCTGCATCGGCGACGGTCTCGAGACCGACTCCTTCATGCACGTCGCCGTGCTTGACGTCGTGACCTTCGGCATCTACAGGATCTACTGGCTGTACAAGCTTGCCAACAGGATGAGGGTCAACGCCCCCAACTACGGCTTCAAGATGGTAGAGACCGGCAAGGACATCGCCGTTATGAGCATCTTCTCCTTCGGCTACGTTTCCGCCTGGGAGCTCATCAAAAACATGAACCGCATCGCCTACGTTTACAACAACGGCAGCGCGGCATAAGGAGGACGCTAATGGTTATCGAAAAAAGGCGCATGCCGATGTTCATTCTCCTTAACATCCTTACCCTCGGCATCTACGGCTTCGTACAGTCGATGAAGATGGGTAAGGAGATCGACGCTCTCAGCGAGGGCGACGGCGAACAGCCCCGCTTCAGCTACGCGGTCGCCGTTCTCTTCAGGGCCATCCCCGCGCTGCTCGGCCTTCTCGGCGGCCTCATCGTCGGCGCCGCCATGGGTTCCGTCGCCGGCGTGCTCGGCGGAGCGCTCAACTCGGTCATAGGTTTCCTTGACTTCCTGCCCTCCGACGTTTTAGATGTTTTTGACGTCGTCGGCGAATTCCTCGGCGATTACGGCACCATAGTCGGCGACATCGAGTCCTTCGCCGCTGCCTATGCCTCCAACGCCGTGCTCTTCAGGCTTGCCAGCAGCCTTCCGACCCTCATCGTCGTCGGCTGCGCCGTCATCGGCATGTTCACCGCCGCCGCCGCGGGCAGAGTCCTTTCCGGCATCTACCTCAACTACTGGTGGTACCGTCAGAACTACCGCCTTAAACTCAACGCGAACCGCTACGGCCTTGTCGTTAATGAAAAGGGCAGCGACATATTCCTTTTCAGGACCTTCTTCGACGCCGCCGTGCTTCCTCTCAACTTCGCGTTCAGGCTCTTCTCTCTGTTCGTTCCGATGCTCCTCGTAGCCCTCATCTTCAGGGCGAGCCCCGTGGCAGCTGCGATCATCTTCCTGTTCATCTGCATCGCTTTCTGCTTCTTTGACGCTGAGCTCACCATCGGCGCGACCTTTACCCACGGCATCACCTCCAAGAACCTCAACCGTTTCGCGGATGTTGCCGCCGCAGGCGCCGCTCCGTTCGATCCGATGGCCTACGAGTACTATCCCTCCGCGACCAACTTCTACAACTGCGCCATTCCGGACGCTCTCAACGGCCGCTTCGTGACCCCGACCCCGACCGAGATCTCCGGCATCGTCAGGGACGTCGTCGCCGAAGAGCTCAA
>JAILDS010000089.1 GCA_024689165.1 Clostridia bacterium | reverse complement strand
TCTTATATCATACAGACGCGGAGCGGCTGTATATCATGCGGCGAAAGCCGTATATCATATCGCGCAGCGATATATCATTGATTATCGACAGGAGCTTCTGATACCGAAAAATGAATAACCGTCTGATACTTGCGAAGTCCGGGCGGGTGCAGTATAATAAAACATAATTATTTATTGTTCAATGCGCGGTTTCGCTTCATCAGGGGTCAAAGCCGTCGTCTGTATCAAGCGCGTCGGCGCGTCCCGATTCGGGAGGCGCATCATAAAAGAAAAGGAGTCGGGGTGGATGGAAGAGGACCGGGGGCAGGATGCGCGGGCGCCGCGGGAACGAACGGACGGAAACGTGTTCCGCAGCTACAATTACGTCGGCACGAAAGAGACAGCAGCTTACCTGTTCAACGACTGGTCGAACTCGTTCAACATCAACGGCTACAAAAACAGGTTCATCTGGGACGTCGTCGGGATCGACTTCGGCATCTCCGCCATAGTGAATATGTTTACCGGCGCGTGGGACGTGATAAACGACGTCTTTATTTCCGCGCTCGTGGACAACACCAGATCGCGTCTGGGAAAATTCCGCCCGTATCTGATACTGTTCCAGGTACCGCTCAGCCTGATAGGCGTGCTTTACTGGCTTTTGCCCTATTTCTTTCCGAATACTGCTGTGACCTATCTGCCGAAGCTCGTTTTTTACTTTCTGTCCGGCGTGATCACGGAAACGGCCGGCACGTTCACCGACGTCGCCAGAAGCGGTTATATGAGCACTATCACGCCCAATCCCAACGAGCGCGTACGGCTCATCACTCTGGCGGAGCTCCTCACAGGCTATATGGGGGAGGATATGCCCTCGTTTATCCTCGGCATATTGTACGATTTCGTCACCACCGGGCGCTGGAAGGTGCAGCTGAGGTCGATCTACGTGAGTATGGGCGCGGGCTGCGCAGCGGTCTCCTGCGCGTTCACGCTCTGGTTCTTTACTGTCAGCAGAGAACGCGTTCCGCAGACGATAGAGCGCCCCGACTTCAGGCAGGGCTTTCTGGCGATCGTAAGGAATTACCCCGTGCTGCTGATGGCGCTGTCCGATTTTTTCGGCAATTTCGCTTTCGGTATGTCCGAACGGGATTACTGGATCGACGTTCACGGAGCCGATACGATGATCAACTCCTCGCTGGCTGTGGCCGGGCTCGTTTCGGGGCCTGTGGGCAGCATCTCCTATGCCTTCGTCGCGCCGCTGAGAAAGCGCTTTTCGTCCAAAGCCCTGTGGGTCGGCGCGGATATCTGGGGCGATATGGTCTGCCTTGCCTTCTTCCTTGCGGGGATCATCAACGATAATTACAGAAAGCTCAAGCCCATGCTGGTGGTATACGGCTTCCGCGAGATCTTCGCGAAGCTGCTTTTCGGCGTGAACAAGGTAATCAACGCGGATCTCTGGAACGAGGCCATGGATTACTGCGAGTGGAAAAGCGGCTATCGTATGGAGGCCACGACCGGCGTCGCCAAAAGCCTCGTGCTCAAGCTGCAGAACGTGGTAAAGAACTCCGTGTTCCAGCTGATGATGAAAAAGATCGGTTACGTGCAGGGGCTCAGGATCGGTACGCAGAGCGAAAAAACGAAGCGCTGGGAGTTCATCCTTTGCGCGATAATGCCGACGATCACCGGCGCGCTCGGCATCGTCCCCAAGCTGTTCTGGCCCATCGACCGGAAAAAACGCGCGCAGATGTATTACGAGCTTTCCGAGCGCAGGAACAGCATGGTCTCGGATTATATGGGCAGTCTTGATCTGCCGCGCTGACGCGGGGCTGTTTTACATAGGATAAACGGTCTTTACGGATCGGAGTCAAAGCCCGCCGCGTTTTTCAGCACAGCTCCCCCTGTTCAGGCCTTTTCCGGAGTATTTCCGGAGAAGTTTTTTTATGCGCGCAGCCGGGCCATGCCGCCCCGGGGGATACGGAGCTTTACCGCGCCGACGGGGTGGAGCGTCCGTTGGATGTCATCGGGCTTTGCGGGCGTCCTCAGCAGCCGCGCAGGGGCGGCGTTTTCGCGAGCACGCGGACGCCGTAAGGGGCGACGGGCACCGTTTCCGAGAAGCTTTCTTCCGTCAGTATATCCGTTACGGGCGAATCCACGGTCAGAGAGGCGGGCGCGCCGCCTGTTTCGCATAAAACCGTGCATTCCCCGGCGTCGCCGTATCTGGGCGAGACCTGAAGGGTCCCTTCCGCGCGGAAGGTATCGACCCCCGCGTCGCTGAGAGCCGCGCACAGAAGCCTGTCAAGCTCCGGTGCGTCGAGCAGGGCTCCGCACAGGATCACCTCGCCCTTACCCGCCTTGTGACGTGAGATCACGGTTTTCCCGACGAGGGCCGAGTGTCCGCCGACGACCGACGCGAGCGAGTCCCCGTCGCCGGGGTCACAGAGCTCCGCCCACGCTCTGACGCGCAGCTCGTCGCCGTTCGCCCACGCCGTTTTCAGGACCGTCCCGTCCGTGGGGACGCTGTATTCCAGCCGCACGCCGAGCCATGATTCCATCATGCCCATGGCGCGGTCGACGTAGTGCGCGCCTATGCCGTCGCGTACGTCCGTCATGGGCCCCGCGACCCAGACGCCGCCGTTTTCGACGAAGCAGCGTATCCTTTCCGCCAGATCGCCGTCCTCGAGCGTCATCAGGCAGGGCGAGACAAGGAGCCTGTAGCCGTCGAGGGGATGCAGCGCGCCTATGACGTCCGGCCTTGTCCCGCAGCGGACGAGGCTCTCATGCACTCCGATCACGTTCGCCTGATAGCTGTTGTCTTTTACGAACCTCTGCTGTTCGAAGAGCTGCCAGGCGCGGCTCGTGAAATGGAGCGCGACGGGCGTTCTGACTTTCGTTTGTGCGATCAGCTCCGAGGCGCGCTCAAATTCTTCGGAGGTGCGCCGGATCTCTGCGAAGGTGTGGGTCGGCCTGCCCTCGGGCGACAGAAGAGAGCCGTGCATCAGCTCGTGCCCGGCGCGGTGCTGCCGCCACAGCCAGTACATGCAGCACTCGCCGCCGAGCGCGACTGGCAGCCATGAGTTGACCCGGCAGAAGCCCTCGGGCTGCAGGACCATACCGATCTCAGTATTGCCGTTCCAGGTGGCGGAGGTCTCCGTGTTCCAGAACGGGCGGTCCTTCAGGGTGCGGAGATGGTCGAACCAGAATACCTCGGCAGAAACGTTGTCTCTGGTGTTGTAATGGTTGAACATCACGACGTCCAGCCCGCCGCACATTGCTTCGTAGCCCATGCCGTTGACGGGCATCATGTCTGTGCCTATGGGGGCGTCCGTGTACTGCCGGAGGATATCAGCCTGCCGGTGGATGAAAGCGATATCAGATTCGTAATGAGCCCCCGCCCATTCGTATTTCAGGTGGGGGTTGTGCCAGGCGTTCCAGTCGCCCGGGACCTGATCAAAGCTGTCGTAGGCCTGGCTGAAAAGGTTCAGGTCCCAGCGTTCATTCAGGTTCTCAACGCTGCCGTACTCCCTTTCGAGCCTGTCATGAAAGGCCTTCACGCAGTACTCGCAAGTGCAGCCGACGCCGCCGGAATATATCTCGTTGTCCAGCTGCCAGCCGATAACGTTGGCGTCCCTCCCGAACTCGCGCCCCAGGGCGCGGACTATGGCGTCGCAGGCCTCGCGGTAGCTCGGGACGTTGGCGCAGCAGTGCCTGCGCCCGCCGTGCTGCGCGCGGGTGCCGTCGGGGCGGCGCATAAATACCTCCGGGTGAGCCGCGCCGAGCCACACGGGCGGCGTGGCGGTCGGAGTCCCCATGACGACCCGGATGCCGGCCTCGGCAAGCGCGTCGACGACCCTGTGGAGCCAGCCGAATTCGAAACGCCCCGGCTCGGGCTCCATCTTTCTCCAGGCGAATTCGCCGATGCGCGCGCAGGTGACGCCCGCTCTGAGCATCATTTCCACGTCGTGGACGAGCTGTCCGTCGTCCCAGTCCTCCGGATAGTAAGCGCATCCGAGGAAAGGTTTTTTTATCGGGAGTTCTGATAGATTTTCGCGTTTTTCCATATACAGACCTTGACTTTCATGGGGGCTTTTTCGTTATTTCAGCATTATGACAGTGGACCGCAACGGTCCGCCGGGCGGAGCTTTCAGGCGACGATTATCTTTGCCGCGATAAGGGCAGCGCAGCCGAGAAGTACTATGACGCAGCAGAGTATCACCATGAGCCTGACGGTCATTTTTTTAGCGAGCAGTGAGCCGAGGGCGTAATTCAATACCGACAGTACGACGATCAGAAGAAAATACACGGTCAGCATTTGCGCATCGGAAGTGAAATAACCCGCCATGACTTTGATGAACTTGTCGACGTAGAAATGGTTGAGGTACGTGCTCAGACTGAATTGCCCGAGAAACGTGAACGCTTTTCCTTTTATCGCGCGCGACAAGACGCTCTTTTCGGAGAACAGGGCGCTTACGGTCAGGAAGAGTATCGGAGGCACGAAAAACGCGCCTGTAGCGCTTTCGGCGGAGCCTCTGTAGAAAATGCAGAACAGGATCACGGCGACGCTCCCGCAGGATTCGAGAAGAAAAACGGTCGACCTGCGCACGGAGCTTTTATTCAACCATGAGGTAAGCTCATAAGCGCAGCAGCCGACGCAGATACCTGCAAAGGCGCGGACGAGTCCTCTGTAAACGAAGGTTTCCCACGTTCCGGGATCGGCGAGGGTTTGCCATTCGTGGCTGATATACCCGTAGATAAACAGAGCGGCGATTGGAGCGAAGTATTTTGTAAACGCTTCGCGTCGCTTGATGAGGAACGGGTAGATGATGAAGCTCGACGCCAGCAAAGCGCTGATGAACCATACCGTGCCCGTTGCCCAGAACCCGTCGAAGCCGAGCATCTGCAGACCCAGCAGCTCAGAAACGGTATAAACGAGTCTCTTGCCGACGAAATCGACAAGGAATATCGATGAGCCGAAGTAATCCCCGATGAAAGAGAAGATGTTGCTGAAAACAGTCGCGACGAATATAAACGGGAACAGATGGAGCAGCTTCCCGCGGAGCATTGAAAGATCGGCGTTCCACACGTTCGGATTTTTGTTTTTCGCGGCTTTTGCTGTTAAAAGCCAACCGCTGACTATCAGGAAAAATTCCACCGCCAGATAGCCCGACGGCACGATCCGCGGGGACACTCCGACGAGCGCCAGGACGTTTGCCGAATGGAAAAGTATCACTAGAATCGAGAATACTATCCTCAACAGGTCGACAGCCCCGTTGCGGGCAGGCGCACCGAGCTCGTGGGCGGCGCCGGTATTCGCCGACTGAGAAACGGCGGCGTCGGCTGAGACACGGTTTTCGGAATCAGTCATTCGTTTTACCTCCCTGTGGTAAAGCTGAGGTATAGTGTTTCGGTCGGGCGAAGAACCCGACGCTCCTTCCGGGTCGTTTGTAAGTGAAAAGCGTGAGTAATATCGATTATAAATTATAGCTCAGCTTTGTCCGGAAATCAATCGTTTCACGACGTCCCGGGCCGGGGAAAAGTGCCGCCCGAATGACAGAGCCGGAGCGCGAGGCTCCGGCCCTGAAGAAACAAAAAGCTTAAAACTCCTCGTGGTATCATAACCGTTCACTATATTTGTCGCAGCCGCTCGGACTTCGCAAGTATCAGACGGTTATTCATTTTTCGGTATCAGAAGCTCCTGTCGATAATCAATGATATATCGCTGCGCGATATGATATACGGCTTTCGCCGCATGATATACAGCCGCTCCGCGTCTGTATGATATAAGA
>JAILDS010000293.1 GCA_024689165.1 Clostridia bacterium | reverse complement strand
AGTTTTCATAGAATACCTCGCCCTTGAAAAAAATTATACATCTATTTATATAATATATATGCAAATAAAGCAATATCAAAAGTTTTAAAAAATAGTTAAGCGGGGTATAAAAATACTAAAAGCAAGCATATTAAATTTGTTTAAAAGCACCATCGCCGGGCCGCCCGGCGGCGGGAGAAAGTATGTAGTATGAAGTATGAAGTGAGGGCGCTGCGCGCGGCATTGGTAAGGTCAGCACATCGGTAAGTGTATAGTGTCAGCACATCGTAAGCCCGGGGTAAGAAACAGCGTTGTCGTGTTGGAGTCGTTTTCGTACCGACGCAGTAGGGGCGACCCGAGTGGTCGCCCGAAAGTTGGGACGGAAGTGGGCATTATGATTTGCAACGAAGCACGGTCGGACGGTAAAACACGGCGTATGCGGATTGTATGGTTGAAAAACACGGCGTTGATCAGGCGGTCGGGTTCGTGTTCCGCGGAGGGTACCCCCGCGGAACATCGGGCGACCACGCGGGTCGCCCCTACACGGCAATATGGCGGCGCTTCGCTGTAAAGCGTATACCGTGTCCTGCCTGAAAGACGGCTCCCTCGGAGATTCGACTCCCTCAGTCGCTCCGCGACAGCTCCCTCGGAGAGGGAGCCTTTAAAACCTCCCTCCTTGGGGGAGGTGGCGCGCGTCAGCGCGGCGGAGGGAGCTTTTCGTTTTTTTGCGTCCCCGTTTCGTACGTCTCTTCTGCGACGCGAAGCCGCCCCCGCGCTTGACAAGCCGCGAGCAGGCTGTTATACTCGCAGAGAATAAGAAAAAAAGGAGATATCATCATGCAGACGTGTCCGAACTGTAAAGCCGAGCTCGGCGATAACGAACTTGTGTGCCGTTACTGCGGCGCAGCGCTGCAGTCCGCCTATGCGCAGGGCGCGCAGTTTTACGCTCCGCCCGCCGCTCCTGCCCCCGGCGCGGGTACCGTGGGGTTCTCCGACCTGGTCGATTCCGAAGAGGTCAGAAAGGCTCTGAAAAAGAACGACCGCATCAGCTCGATCGTCCTCATCGTTTTCGATATCCTGCCGTTCGTATGCATGCTTATCTACGGCGCCGTATCTCCCAAGATTGAAATAGGGATGGCCGCGGCCTACGGGTTGGTCTTCTCCGTGTTTTTCGGGATCATCACGGTCATCGTCACCGTCAGGCGCAAGCTCGCAAAGTCCTTTACGGGCACCGTCTCCGACAAGAAGATCGCTCACAGCATGTCGGGCTCGGGCACCGGCAGAGCGCGCACGAAATGCGTTATCCGCGTTCAGTGCGACGACGGCAAGACCCGCAAAAAGAGCGTCAACATGTCCGTTTACGATTACCTTGAGATCGGCGAGAAGGTGCGGTACCTTCCCCGGTTCCCGCAGCCGTTTGAAAAATACGACAAAACTGTGGACGGAAACGTCCTGTGCATGTTCTGCAGCCGGAGGAACCCTCTTACCGAGACGGTATGCTCCCACTGCAGGAAACCGCTGATAAAATAGGACGGCGCCTCAAAAACGGCGGCGCACAAAAAAACGGGAGATGATCTGAAATGGAAAAGGTCGTAAGATTTCTAAAGGAAGCCGAGGTATACTATCTGGCGACGGTCGACGGCGACCGCCCGCGCGTCAGGCCCTTCGGGACTGCGCACGTCTTCGAGGGCAGGCTTTATATCCAGACGGGCAAGGTGAAGGACGTCTCGAAACAGCTCCACAAGAACCCGAACGCGGAGATCTGCGCGTTCAGGGACGGAAAGTGGCTGCGCCTTTCCGGAGAGCTCGTCGAGGACGACAGGCGCGAGGCGAGACAGTCCATGCTCGACGCGTATCCCTCGCTTCAGGGCATGTACTCCGCCGACGACGGCAACACCGAGGTGTTTTATTTCAAAAACGCCAGAGCTGTGTTCAGCTCCTTTGCGGGAGCGCCCGAGATCGTGGAGTTTTAACAAGTCTGTTTTTTACCGACCGCGGCCTCCCGCGGTCTTTTTTGTGCACGGAGCGGCGCCCCGCGGCGGGGGGGGCGGCAGGGGAGTGCGGAGCCTTTCTTAACGGGGCTCTCCGGCCCTTCCTTCTGACGACGCTCCGAACAGGTCCGCGAACGCTTCCCTCGGAGGGATCGCTATCCCCCTGCGCCCGTCGCCGAGAAGCAGCAGCGTGTCGCCCGGTTTTATTCCGAATAAATCGCGGGCCTGTTTCGGTATCACGATCTGGCCCTTCTCGCCGACGGCGCCGTCCATGCGTACAGTCCTTCAGGCGCGCCCATAAGTTTTACCTTCAAAAAAGTATGATTTGCATAACATACCATATTGAACTGTTTGTAAAAATATCAATACGGAAGAGCAAAAAACTCTTCGGCGGGTGCCCGTATGTTCCCTCGTTTCCGGGATGACGACCGGGTTGCAAAAAACGGAAAAAACGGCAAAAAACGCCGGAAATCGCAATTTCGTTACAAAAAACGGGCATTTCGTGTCAAACGAGTTGAATTTTTCGTTGGATTTTTTTAAAATCGCTTGCAGGATCGATCCGTGATTGTTACCGCTTGACGGGGAAGGAGCTTTTGAATGAAGATCGCGATCTGTGACGACGAGGAGCTCGTCAGAAAAGAATTCCGAAAGAGGATACACGATTATCTCGAGGGGAAAAACATCTCCTGCGAGATAGCCGAGTTCTCGACCGGCGGCGAGTTCGTTGCTTTGAGCGGCGGGTTAGACCTCGTTTTTATGGATTACCTTCTGCCCGACGGCAACGGTATTGATTTTATAAAGCAAATAAGGCAGAATAACTCCAGACTGTCCGTCGCTTTCCTGACGGCTTACAGCGAGCACGCGCCGGAGGCTTACACGACGGACGCGTTCAGGTATCTTGTCAAGCCGGTGCGCGACGAGCTCCTGTTCGAGGCGCTCGACGTCTTTGTCGGCGTTTATGAGTCAACGCGCAGGATCGTCGTCCCGACCAAGGACAAAACGTTTTTCCTCGACCCGGACGAGGTGATGTATCTCGAGGCGGAGGGGCGCAATACCGTCATCAGGACCGCGACGGGGCATTACAGCTCTCCCAAGGGCATAAACGTCTTCAACGCCGAGATAAGCAACCCGCGCTTTTTCAGGACGCACCGTTCTTTCATCCTGAACATGAAATACGTTTCGAGCATAGATAAAAAGACCGTAACCCTTGTCAACGGTGAAAAAGTCCTCTGCAGCTCGATCGTTCGCGACGAGTTCATGAAAAACTATATGAGCTACCTGAAGTACGAGGCGTAAGCGGTTCTCAGCCGCCGCCTTTTCGGAGACACCGCATGTATCGATTCTGGCAGTACCCCGTATTCATTCTGCACGATCTCGCCGCCATGGCCTGCATGACGGCGCTGCTGCGTTCCGTCCGGGGCTTCCCGGAGCGCAGAAGGGCCGTTACCGCCGCATGCTGCGTCCTCGCGCTCCTTATCTCCGCGGTGAATATTGCCCTGCTCGGGCGTTACGTGACCGCGACGGATCCGGACACGGGCTTTACGGTCTACGGCCTCGTGTCGCTCGTGCCGATACTCGTCCTTCCGCAGGTGATCCTCAGGACCTCGAAGCGTCTGAGCTCCGCGCTCATATGCCTTGCCCTCAACGCCGGCATGGAGGGGCTTTTCAGCGTCTTCGGTTTTTTGTTCGGCAAAACGGACGTATATTCCTACCACTTTTATGAGACCGTATTCTGCGCCGCGGGGTACGTTCTGACGGCTGTCTTCCTGCTTTACGGCTCTAAAAAGAGCGACCTCAACGCCGTCAGCGCCACGGTCGCCGCGATCCCCAAGTGGCTTTACGCGGTCATCATAGTCTGTTCATTTTCATCGTTTTTCTCGGTAATGGGCGAGGACCCCGAGCTTTATGACTTCGCCCTCGTGTCGGGTGTTCTCCGGGCGCTGTCCGTCCTGGGCATAATCGCGTTCGCAGGCTTCTTCGTCGTCAAAGTCTTTTCTCTCATGGCGAAGCAGAACAGGCTGCTTGAGCGGATGGACGCCCTGCAGGACAATTTCGAGAAGATGAACCGCAGCAACGAGGAGATCCGCCGCTTCAGGCACGATTTCAGGAACCATATGATCGTCGTGACCTCATTCCTCGGAGCGAACCAGGCGGAGGCCGCGGCTGAGTACCTCAGGGGCATAGATTCCGAATACGGCGTCACGGAGCGCCGCATCTCGACAGGCAACTTCGTCGTCGACGCCATCCTGTCCGCAAAGCAGGCCGCCGCGGCGGAGACGGGGACGGAGCTGAGCTTTTCCGGTATGATCCCCGCCTCGGGCATTGAAAACGCGGACCTGTGCACCGTCGTCGGCAACCTCGTCGACAACGCGGTCGAGTCGGCGCGCCGCTTCCCCGGGAAGCGCCGGGTCAGCGTCAGGGCCGGAGTAAGGGACGGCAGGCTGACGCTGACGGTCGCCAACCCCGTCGAAAAACGCGTCGAGATAAAAAACAACCGCGTCAGGACCACGAAAGCCGACCGCAAAAACCACGGTATCGGGCTGAAAAACGCGGAAGCCGCCGTAAAAAAATACGACGGCGCGTTGATCCTTTCCTGTACGGACACGGAATTTACCGTCGACGCAGCGATGAAGCTGAGAGTGTGACCGGCGTTCCGTTTTTTTACTGGACAGTTCCCGGCTGAAGGCGTATAATGCTTCCGGTCGTTTCTTGATTTCGAATAATGACGCCCGCGCTCTTACGCGCGTTTGATAAAGAAGAAAGGTCGTACGCATGAGAAAAACGATATCGGTCCTGCTGGCCTCACTGCTCCTGCTCGCTCCGCTCGGCCTTGCCGCCGCCGCGGCGAACGACGTTTCGAGCTACGGCGAAATGATCGGGCTCATCCGCTCAGAGCTCATTGAGCGGAAAACAAGCTTTTCGTTCACCTGCGTCGGCTTCGATTACACGGAGCCGGACTGGAACGACGTCTTCGCCTATTCCTCCGACGCGGAAGCGGGCGATTACCTCAGGCTCGCGTTCATCGACGGCTTCCCGGAGATAACGGACCTGGGGAACGGGCAATATACCGTCGCGGCGTCTTACTTCACGACCCGGGAGCAGGAGGACGCGGTCGCTTCCTACGTCGCTTCCGCCGCCGCGGGCTGCGAGGAGACGGACGAAGAGGCAAAGGCGAGGTACGCCTTCGACCTCCTGTGCGAAAACGTGACATTTGACCTTGAAAACCTTTATGACGATACCGTTACCGAAAAATATACCGCCTGGGGCGCGGCGGTGAACGGAAAAGCCGTCTGCCAGGGCTTTTCGACGCTGTATTACAGGCTCGCCCTTGCCCTCGGGCTCGACTGCCGCATAGTAACCGGCACGCGCTCCGGCTGGAACCACGCGTGGAACATCGTCAGGATCGGCGACCTCTGGTACCACGTCGACGCCGCCTGCGGCGCGCAGCTCCTCGACCCGTCGGGGTACTTCATGAAGTCGTCGCTGAAGAATTACCAGATCGTATACGGGGATTACACGGCTCCCGAGATCGCGCAGCTTCTGTTCCCCTCGACGCAGGATGACGTGACGACCGCCGCGATCAACTACCTTTGCTCGTACACCTTCGACCGTACTGCGGGCAAGCTTGTTGTTTCCGGTACCGGCGACCTTCCGACAGCCTCTTTTTTCGATTGCAACCAGCGAATACGTTCCGTTCTTATAGAAGAAGGGATAACGGGGCTTCCAAGCTCGGAATTCTATATGTGCCAGTCGATTAAAGAACTGTCTGTCCCTGCAAGTCTTGTCAGTCTGCAGTACTCTTTCGTGTATTGTTCGGGGCTGGAAAAGATCACGGTAAGCCCCGGCAACCCCGTCTATCACTCCGCCGGGAACTGCATTATAGAAACGGAGAGCAAAAAGCTGGTCCTCGGCTGTAAAGGCAGCGTCATACCCGACGACGGCAGCGTGACGGCGATCGCCTCATCCGCTTTCTCATACTCGGAAATACAGAGCCTTTCGATCCCGGATTCGGTCACGGTCATAGAGTACTCGGCGTTTTCAGAATCCGATCTTGAAAGCGTCAGCCTGAACGGCTGCTACGATTCTCTTTACGGCGCGTTCAGATGGTGCGGTCACCTTAAAAACGTAACTATCGGCGCGGGCATGACAACTACGATAGATAGAGAGACCTTCCTCAACTGCCCGTGCTTGCAGCGCATCACGGTGGAAGAGGGCAACCCCTGCTACAGCTCCGATGAGAACGGTATCC
>JAILDS010000225.1 GCA_024689165.1 Clostridia bacterium | reverse complement strand
ATCGTTTTTATATGCTTATGATTATGCTTTTTTTCGACGGATTTGTCAAGAGGGCAGCGTCCCGTTCAGCCCTCCGGCGCGCCGATGTGCGCGGCGATGAACGCAGCAAGGACCATATAGCCCTTTTTCGAAAAATGGCAGCCGTCGTTAGGCTGGTAGATAAACTCGTTTTCGTCGGTGAATTCGGGTATCCTGTCGGTCGGTATGACCGGCAGGCCGCGCTGTGACGCGAAGCGTCGGACGAAGGTCCGGGCCTCGGAGACGACGTTAGCCTGCAGCATGGCCTCCGGGGTTATCCCGCGCGTGATGTGCGGCGGCGGGCAGAGATACACCCGGGCGGCCGGGCAGTCGGCTCGGACGAGGTCGACGAGCTCGCCGTAAGCGGCGTTCTCGTCGGAATCCGAAAACGCGGTCAGCCCTCCGTTAGAGCCCAGCATGATCATCACGGCGTCGACAGAGGAAAAGTCGTGATGTTCCCGCAGCTCCGTTTTATAATACCTGAGCTCGCTCGACGCCCTTGCGCCGCACCTGCCGCCGTTGATGACCTGTGCGTCGGTCAGCAGCGAAAGGAAATACGGGTAGCTTTCTTTTTGAACGTTGGCGATGCCGTGCTTTCCGTAAAGCCCGTAATCGCCCTCGGTAAGGCTGTCGCCGAGACAAAGGATCTTCATACAATACCTCGCAAAAGCTTTTTTTCTTTTCATACGTGATTATGCTGTATCCCGCCGGATTTGTCAATAGCCGCGCCGCCCGGCAGCGGGAGGCTGTACAAAAGCTCCGCGCGGGGTTTCGCCGGTTTTCGGATCGCATCTTGCAAAAAAACGCCGCGCAGTGTATGATGGCCTTACCGGCCGCATTCCTCAGACCGCCGGGAAACGCGGTAATAAAAGGAGGTCCCGCATGGCGTTTTTTCCGCCTATACCCCTGATCCGCAAAAATACGATCGTCGGGAAGCTGAAGGCCTGCGGAGCCGTCTCCGAAGAGACGGCGAAGACGCTCGCCGAAGCCGGAGTCATAAACCCGGACGGCTTCCGGAAAATAACCGAGAGGCTCGTCGAAACGGGAAGCATCCGCAGGACTTCCGACGGGAAGTATTACGTCTGAATCCCGCAGACCCTGTTCACAGAGGTGGAGCTGTTGCATTTCGGTTTTTCATACGTCGGCCTGATATTCCTGCTCATGCTGTACGTCCCGAATCTTTTTTGGACAAAAAACAAGCCGAAGGATTACGACAAATACGCTGCGCGGGAGAACAAAGCGCTGCTGGTCCTCGAGCGCATCGGGGAAGTCGCCGTTACCTGCCTCGTGCTGATCTTCAGCGACTTCAACATACAGGGCGCCTCACTCCGGCTTCTGCTGCCTGCGGCGGCTTCGGTCTGTATGATTCTTTACGAATGCTTCTGGATACGGTATTTCAGGAGCGAAAAGACGATGCGGGATTTTTACGGCAGTCTGCTCGGCATACCTGTCCCGGGCGCTTCGCTGCCCGTTGCCGCAGTCCTGCTGCTTGCGGTCTACGGCAAAAACCCGTTCCTGTTCGCCTCGGGCGTCATACTCGGCGTCGGGCATATCGGGATACACGTCCGCCATATGAAAGAAAGCGGTACGGGATCTCAATGAACTGATCTTTATTTCGGAGGGATCTATGACTGAACTCAGAGCAATTACGGAAGAAAACTTTATTGACGCTTTCGCGCTCAGGCTGGCGCCCGGGCAGGAGAGCTTCGTGTCCCACCCGATACGGAGCCTTGCGCAGGCTTACGTCTACAGGGATCAGTGTCAGCCGTTCGGTATCTATGCCGACGGGAAAATGGTAGGATACGTCATGGTGATCTACGACTATGACGTCCCGGAATACGATATCTGGCACATGATGATAGACGAGTCGGCGCAGGGGCGCGGCTACGGCGGCGAGGCTCTTGATCTGGCGCTCGACTATATCCGGACAAAGCCCTTCGGCGGCTCTGACAGGGTCGCGCTGACCTGCAACAAAAACAATCCCGTCGCGAGGAAGCTTTATGAAAGCAGGGGATTCTCCGCGACCGGGAACGAGGACGAGGACGAAACGGAGCTTGCCCTGACGCTCGGGCAGGGAGGAAACAACGGATGAAGCACCATATCATAGTGAAATTCAAAGAGGGTACGGACGTCGGCTCCCTCGTTGCCCCGGTACGCGCGATCTTTGAAGAGACCCTCGCGATACAGGGCGTTCACGGCGTTGAGCTGAAGGTCTCGAACTCCGACAGGCCGAACCGCTTCGACCTGATGATAATCATAGACATGGACAGGGAAGCGCTTGCGGCTTACGACGTTTCCGGTCCCCACCTGCGCTGGAAGAGCGAGTACGGCTCTCTCATCGACCGCAAGGCGATCTTCGACTGCGACGACTGAACGGCGGGAGACGTTTTTCTGACGCGGGCGCCGGAGAAATCCTGTGCTGCCTCTTGCAAACCGTCCGGCGATATGTTATAAATAAAGCACTCAGTTCACTTGGAAAGCGAGGAATAAAGTCACATGCAATACACGCAGGAAGTCGAAGAGATGGTATGTGTTGCCAAAGGCCCCAACCAC
>JAILDS010000166.1 GCA_024689165.1 Clostridia bacterium | reverse complement strand
GAGCCCAGACGCGAGGAACTGCCCGAGCAGGCGCATATCGCCGGGGCGGGCGAGATAACCGAGCAGGAGATGACCGAGACCCTTACGGTCAACTACATGCCCTACGCCATGAGCGTCATCCTCTCGCGCGCTATCCCGGAGATCGACGGCTTCAAGCCCTCGCACAGGAAGCTTCTTTACACCATGTACAAAATGGGGCTTCTGAACAATCCCCGCACGAAGAGCGCGAACATCGTCGGCTCGACGATGAAGCTCAACCCGCACGGCGACCAGGCGATCTATGAGACCATGGTCCGTCTTACTGCCGGCAACGAGGCGCTGCTGCACCCGTACGTAGATTCAAAGGGCAACTTCGGCAAGGCGTATTCGAAAAACATGCAGTACGCCGCCTCAAGGTATACCGAGGCGAAGCTTGCGCCCATTGCCCGCGAGCTTTTTTCCGATATCGACATGGACACCGTCGACATGGTCGACAATTACGACTCGACGACCACGGAGCCGACGCTGTTCCCGGTGACTTTTCCGTCCGTGCTGGTCAATGCGAATTCCGGCATCGCCGTGGGTATGGCGTCGAACATCTGTTCCTTCAACCTCCGCGAGGTCTGCGCCGCGACGGAGGCCTTCATAAAAGACCCGGGCTTCGACCCGCTGGATTATATGCCCGCGCCGGATTTTCCGGGCGGCGGCGCTATAGTGTTCGACAGGAACGCCCTTGACGAGATATACCGCACGGGGCGCGGCGGCGTTCGCGTCCGCTCCGTCTGGAAATATGACAAGAGCGCGAACTGCATCGACGTCACTCAGATACCGCCGACGACCACCTCTGAGCAGATAATCGACAAGATCATCGACCTTGCAAAAGCGGGCAAGCTCAGGGACGTGTCCGACGTCAGGGACGAGACGGACAAGAGCGGCCTGAAGATCACGATCGACCTCAAGCGCGGCGTCGATCCGGAAAAGCTGATGCTGACGCTGTTCAAAAGGACGCCGCTTGAGGAATCCTTCCCCTGCAACTTCAACATACTCGTCGGCGGCACTCCGATGGTGATGGGCGTGCGAGACATCCTGGACGAATGGGTCGGCTTCCGCCGTGAATGCGTCAAGCGCAGGACTTATTTCAAGCTTTCCGCCGCCCGGGACAGGCTGCACCTGCTCGAGGGCCTCGAAAAGATACTGCTTGACATCGACAAGGCGATAAAGATAATCCGCGAGACCGAGCAGGAGGCGGAGGTCGTGCCGAACCTTATGCTTGGCTTCGGCATAGATAAGATCCAGGCGGAGTTCGTCGCTGAGATACGCCTGCGTCACCTCAACAGGGAGTATATTCTCAAGCGCACCGCAGATATCGAGAACCTCAAAAATGAGATCGCCGGGCTCGAGGAGCTTCTCGGCAGCTCAAAAAAGATCTCTCAGCTCATCATTTCCGAGCTCAGAGAGGTCGCGGACAAGTACGGGCAGGACAGACGCAGCGCCATTATCTACGACGCCGCGGAAGCAGAGTCCGAGGACGCGGCGCCGCAGACGCCGAGCTACCCGGTCAGCCTTTTCTTCACAAAAGAAGGTTACTTCAAGAAGATAACGCCGCAGTCGCTCCGCCTTGCATCGAAACAGACTCTCAAGGAGGGCGACGAGATCGTCATGACGGTCGAGTCCGACAACGCCGCAGAGCTGCTGTTCTTCACCGATATGGGGAACTGCTATAAAGCGAAGGCGGACGATTTCAAGGACAGCAAGGCGTCCGCGTTCGGCGATTACGTCCCGGCGGCTCTCGAATTCGACGAGGGCGAAAAGGTCCTGTTCATGGCGGTGACCATGGATTTCAAGGGCAGCGTCCTGTTCTTCTTCGCCAACGGAAAGGTCGCGCGCGTCGAGCTTGCCCAGTACGCCACAAAGAACCGCAGGAAAAAGCTTGTGAACGCCGTTTCGACCGCGTCGCCGCTCGTCGCCGTCCACGTTGTGACCGAGGAAAAGGAGTTCGTGCTCGATTCCTCGAACGGCAGGCACCTGATCTTCAACACAGGCTTCCTCGCGGTGAAGACCACAAAGAACACCGCCGGAGTGAACGTGATGACCCTCAGACGCAACGCGACTGTCACCGGCGTCAGGGAAATGGCCGACGGGCTGTTCGCCGACCCGAAGCGCTACCGCTGCCGCGCCATACCCGCGGCGGGCAGCGTCCTCGCGGGCTCCGACGCTCCGGAACAGCTTTCGTTTTAAGGGAGGCAGCGAATGAAACGTATCATTTCGGCAGCGCTGGCTTTTGTGCTCCTGCTTGCTCCGGTATTCGCTCCCGTCTCGTCCGCGGCGGCCCCGACGGACGCCGACAGGCTGCTGTCCGATTTCGTTTCCGCCCTGTGCGGCGGGTCCGACAACGCCGCTGTTGAGGCTTATCTCGGTTCGATAAGCGCCGACGCGGGCACGACCCCCACGGACTGGTTCTTCATTACCCTCAGATCCCTGCGCCCCGGTATCGTCTGTCCCGGATACGCGTCCGCTCTCGGGAGCTTCGACGCAAGCTCCGAAAACGCGGTGTACCGGCAAAGGGTAGCCCTTGCTCAGGTCTACGCCGGCGACCCGTCCGGTACGGCTGCCGTCGTGAACGAGACCGCCGGACAGCTCGGCGTTATGAGCAATATCTGGGCCCTGATCCTCGCGGATTCCTGTCTGGCGACCGGTGTTGACAGGCGGCAGATCGTATCCGATATCCTCGGCGCGGCTCTGCCGACCGGCGGCTGGGCTCTTTTCGGCTCAGGGGCAGACGTCGACGTGACGTCCATGGCTCTGACGGCTCTTTCGCCCTACGCGGGGCTTGACGCCGGCGTGAAATCGGCGGTCGATACCACTCTGGGAATGCTCAGCGCGCGTCAGAACGCGGACGGCAGTTTTTCTTCCATGGGCGCGGCGAACTGCGAGTCGACCGCTCAGGTCCTTATGGCCCTGTCGAGCCTCGGCATCGACGCCCTGAAGGACGCCCGCTTCATCAAAAACAAAAACACCGTCGTTTCCGCCATTGCGGCGTACTCCGACGGGACGGGCCTGTTCTGCCATACTGCGGGCGGCGGGACGGATCAGAACGCTTCGGCGCAGGCTTTTTACGCACTGTGCGCCTACCGCATGCTTGAAACGGGCGAGGGCAGGTTTTTTGAGCCCTACGGAGCCCCGACAGAGGATATCCTCAACGGGACGGAGTCGGACGCGTCGTTCCTTCGCGCCTGCGGCAGGCTGTACCGTCTGATCATCCGTATGATCGCGGCGCTCACTTTTTGATATTCTTCCAGTATTCCTCGGCGGCGCGCTCCATTTTGTTGTCGCCGGGAACATAGTATTTTTTGTTCCCGAGCTCGGTCGGAAGGTAGCGCTGCCTGACCCAGCGGTTGGGGTAGTCGTGCGGGTAGAGGTAATTCTGCCCGCGCGTTTCACTTTCCGCCCCGTCGAGGTGCCTGTTCTGGAGCTGTCTCGGGATCGAGCCGATCCTGCCGGCGGCGATATCCGCGGCCGCTGCCTCATAAGCCTTGTACGCGGTATTTGACTTCGGGCTTGTCGCGACCAGCACCGCCGCGTCGGCGAGGGGGATCCGCGCCTCCGGAAGCCCGACCTGCATGGCCGCGTCGACTGCGCTTTTGACTATCGGGATTATCATGGGGTAGGCGAGCCCGACGTCCTCGCAGGCGCAGACCATGAGCCTGCGGCAGGCCGATATAAGGTCACCGGATTCAAGGATCCGCGCGAGATAGAACACCGCGGCGTCAGGGTCCGAGCCGCGCATGGATTTCTGGAAGGCGCTGAGAAGGTCGTAGTACGAGTCGCCGCCCCTGTCGAACGCGCCGGACGGAGAGGAGCACAGATCACCTGCGATCGCGGCGGTGACGGTCCTTGTTTTGCCGTCGGCGTTGACAGGCATGGCGAAGAAGCAGGCCTCCGCGAGGTTGACGGCCTTGCGGCAGTCGCCTGCGGCGGCGGAAGCGATCACGGAAACTGCTGCGGGCTCGACCGCGAAGTCCTCTGAGTTTTCTTTCCTCAGAAAGTCGAACGCCCTGTTTACGGCCGTTTTCAGGTCGTTGTCTGACAGCGGCTTGAACTCAAAAACCGCGCAGCGGCTCAGAACGGCGCCGTAGACGGAAAAATACGGGTTCTCCGTAGTGGAGGCGATGAGCGTAATAGAGCCGTTTTCGATAAATTCAAGCAGCGTCTGCTGCTGTTTTTTGTTGAAATACTGTATTTCGTCCAGGTAAAGCAGCACGCCCTTTTCAGAACCGATCTGCCCGGTCGCGTCAATAACGGCGCGGATATCGGCGGTGGATGCGGTCGTGCCGTTGAGCTTTTCAAAACGCAAAGAAGACCGCCGTGCAATGATCCTTGCGGCGGTCGTTTTGCCTGTGCCGGAAGGTCCGTAGAATACCATACTGACGTTGGTTCCGGACTCTATCACAGACCGCAGAGGAGCGCCCGGCGCGAAAAGCCGCTTCTGACCGACCATGTCGTCGAAGCTTTCGGGACGCATCCTCGCGGCAAGAGGCTGTGCCATGTTTTTACCCTATCGGATTCTTGAGCGCGTACGTCATTTCGCACATTTCGCCGGTGTCTTCATCGTCAACGAGCCATTCGCCGGCGTAGAAGTTCCTGCCGCGGACGTAGACGCTGCCGTCGTAGACCTCGACCTCGACGCCGATGCCGGAGCGAGAGAATATCTCGTTGTCATTTTCGCCGCTGAGGTCGGTGAGCCTCGGCAGATAGATCTCCGGGAAGCCTTCATCGTCATGGAAGGACCAGAACAGGAACAGCGGCATATGCGTATGGCCGCAGAAATAGAAGACGTCGTGCTCCTCGTTGTAAGCGGCGAGGATGTTTATGAGCCTGTCCGTTTCTTCACCGTCCTCATCTATCATGTAATCGGCGGGATAGTGCGAGAAAACGAACGCCGGCTTGCCGCTTTCGGCTGCCTCGGCAAGAACGCCCTCGAGCCAGGAATACTGTTCGTCGGACATATACATTTCATGGACGAACTGCTTCTCCATGCCCAGCACGATGAAATAGAAGCCGTTGACGACGTCGTAATAATAGGGCTTGTCGAGATCCCTTCCGAAGAAAGACTCGGTATAATCGTACCAGCGGTTCTGCAGCTTCTCGTGGTTGCCGTCGCCGTCGGCGTTGCCGATATCGTGGTTGCCGACGACGGAGAACACTGCCTCGTCGCCGAGGATGGCGGAAGCGGCGCCGTGGAACAGCATGTTTTCGATGTTCTGGCAGTTCATCGTGTTGTCGCCGAGGAAGACGACGGCGTCGTTGGGGGTCTTTTTGTTCTCAAGGTCCCTCAGAGAGCCGACGAAGACCTTGTACCGGTTGAAATTGTTCCCCTCTATGTGAGAGTCCGACAGTACCGAGAAGTTGAGAGCGCAGTTTTCGGGATCGTCCACGTCATACTCTTTACCGGGGCCTTTGCCGGCGAAAAGCAGCATGAGCATCGTCAGAAGAGCTGCGGTTACGCGAAGAATAACGGATTTCATATAATTACCTCCATATAT
>JAILDS010000104.1 GCA_024689165.1 Clostridia bacterium | reverse complement strand
GCCCGCCATCTTCCAGCCGGCGACGGGGGTGACTTCGATCTTATACGAGCGGTTGTATTTTACATCGGAATAAAAGTCGTTGACGTTGTTGCCGCTGGAGTGTACGGAGTTGTCCACGTATACGGTCGCCTTCGCCTTGTTCCCAAGCCCGCCGTCGTTGGCGCCGCTGTCCTTGGCGACGGTATACAGATACCCGTTTACGTCGAGCTTCTTTGCGGTGACGACGTGGACCGTGATGCCGTTGTCCGAGGTGACGGTGGCGGAATTCGAGACGTATTTCGGCGTGAAGGTAACGTCATAGTCTGTGCCGCCGTTGTTGCCGAAGGTCGCCACGCCGGCATTGGTGATGGTGGCGTTGGAATTGCTGCTTGTCCACTGGATGCTGTTGAAGCCCCAGTTTACGCTGTACTGGTCTTTGACCGCCGTTACCCCGTAGGTACGGGTAACGGAGCCGTCGGTATATACCGTGGAGGTATCGCCGGTGAAGGTGCTGGTGGGGTGGGGCTGCCACCAGATATTGGTGTCGTTGGTGTCGCCGTCGTTGCAGTTGTTGGACCAGGTCCCCATGGCGCTGCCCGAGGGGTAATATTTTGCGTACCAGTAGGCGTAGTGGTCGTCGGTGGAGGAGATCATGTCCTTCATGCCGCTCCACACCTGAACGCCGTTCACCTTGAAGCCGTGTATGAAGAGCTTGGCGTTTCTGGCGACGTTGTTTTCGTTTATATGGCCGAAGACGCCGTCCGGGAAGCCGGCGACCGTGCCGTTATAGTGCCAGTCGTAACCCCTTGTACCGTTCCAGTAGTCTGCGGTGGTGGAGGTTGAGGAAGCGTAGCCGTTGTCCCCGCGGTAGCGTATGGCTATGCAGCAGTTATCGTTCTGCGAGGTGCCCCACTTAGCCGTTTTGTCGTCAAGAGAACCGCCGTCACGCTTGAAATAAACGGAAAAGGTGTAGTTCCCCTGCGCCTGGGACGTCAGACCGACAGCCGCCGCGGTAAGGTCCTTCGACAGCAGGTAAGAGAAAAGCCCCGCGCAGGAAAAGGTCATCAGAACGCTCAGCAGAGCGCTTGAAACCCTGCGTAATATTGCTTTGTTTTTTCTGGCTTCAGCCATCATGTATTCACCCCGGTATGCGTATAAGCCGGTTGCTTTTCACCGATATATAAAACTAATCGTTATTATAATCCTTCAAGGGGCATAATTCAAGCAGGAAACCGCGGTTTTTGCCGAAAAACCCGATAATCGTCAAACGCTGAAAACAGGACCGCCGCGAATAAAAACCGCGGCGGTCCCGTGCGTTTTTGTTCGTTATTCCGTCGGTAAACCGAAGACCGGGCAGCTGTTTGATGCTGCCCGGCCTTATTCTTTCGGTGCTTAACGCAGCAGCGCCGCCGCGTTAAAAGACTTAGCCGATAGGACGGAACCTTACGCGAGGTCCGCCTGGTTGATGGGGTCGCCGCACTGCGGGCAGACGGCGGGGATCTGAGCGCCGGGGACGGGCATCCAGCCGCACTTGTCGCAGCGGATGACCGGCGCGCCGAAATTCTGGCCCATGCCGGCGTTCATGCCCATATTGTTCTGGGCGTAGCCGTTATTCATGCCCATGCCGTTGTTCATAGCCATGTTGTTCTGGACGTAGCCGTTGTTCATGGGCATACCGTTCATGCCCATACCGTTGTTCATAGGCATACCGTTCATACCCATACCGTTGTTCATAGGCATGCCGTTCATACCCATGCCGTTGTTCATGGGCATGCCGTTCATACCCATACCGTTGTTCATGGCCATGCTGTTCATGCCCATACCGTTGTTCATGGCCATGCCGTTCATGCCCATGCCCATATTCATGCCCATGCCGCCGGCCATCATCCCGGCGTTCAGGTTAGAGCCTGCGCCGTCGCCGGTGATTCCGACGGGCCTGCCGCAAAGCGCCATGGAGATCTGGTTTGCGGTGTTGAGATAGTTCTGGTATTCAAGGCTCTGCATGCTGTCGGGACGGTTGCCGCTCGTGAGCTCGAACTCGATCTCGGTGAAATACGGAGTGTTCACGCCGATCTTGTAGTCCATCTTGTAACTGTACTTGTACCTCGGCGGGTTGTAGCTGCGGTTCTGCCCGTTGGCGTCGCGCATGTAGATCTCGTCGCGGTCCTCGTCGATCTCGACTTCGCAGCCGGTAACGGCTCCGAGGGGGATGATGTCGGGGTTGTCGGCTCTCCAGTTGGAGCTTCTCGTGCAGATGAAGGCCCCTGCGGCCTGGTCGATATAGATCTTCATCCCGGTGCCCAGCTCCATGGTGGGGTTGAAGGACGCCAGATTCTGCTTGTTCTGCTCACGGTAGGCGAGCTGCTGCTTGATCTCTTCGACGGTCGAGTGTCTTCTTTCGCTGAAGAAGGGCGAGAGCTTCCTCGCGCAGTCCTTGCAGAGGTTGCCGTCGTCAAGCTTGCGGGTGACAATCATACCTATCTTTTCGCCGCAGACGTCGCAGAATTTTTTATCGAACATTCCCATATCGGTCTCTCCTTTTTTTCAATCTGTATAATTATAATATGCAATCAGATGCGTTTTGTCAACGGCTATCTTTTAAAAAGCTTCCTGAAGCTCTTCGACCACTTGTTTTTATAGACCGTGAAAAACACCACGAGCATCCTGTCGTAAAGCACGAAAAGCAGGTTGAGCGCGGCGAGCCCCGCCCAGAGGACTATGCTCCCGTGCTCCTTAAGGCCCTCTATCGTCAGCCCCATGACGTTTATCAGCACGTAGTACGCGCTGACGACCGCGGCGTTGAAGATGAGGAATTTTATCACCCAGCGAAGCGCGGCCGGGCGCACCCTCGTGTTGAGGAAGGGCAGCAGAATGGGGTAATAGCCGAAGAAGACGGCGTACATCACGGCGGCCTCCTTGTCGCTCAGAAGCAGCAGCGACAGCAGGGAAACGGCGGTGTAGGTTATCCAAGACCAGCGCGAATCGACCTCGCAGACCATGACCAGCAGAACAGCGCCCGCGAAGGCGGGGCTGGTGTAGGTCAGTATGGGCAGGACGTAGGTCAGCAGCATCAGCGTCAGCGACAGCGACGCGCTCAGTCCGCCCAGGGCAAGCCGCGAGGAATCCTTCATGTCTTCAGCAAAAAACGCGCATAGGATGAAAACGCGTCACGTCGGCAGGGTCCGCCTGAGCTCTTCGAGCGCTTCGGGGCTGCCGTGCAGGCGGACGAGGCGTTTGAACTCCCGGCCCTTCTCCTCGAAATTCTTATAAAGGTTGTAGCTCGCCGCGGCGGGTGAAAGGATGACCGCCCCGCCCTTAGGCGTGACCGCGAGCGACAGGCATACGGCGGCTTCGAGGTCGGCGCACCTGCGGACGTATTTGCCGCAGCCCCTCAGCCCTTCGAAGATCGTGTTCCCCGTGTCCGGGGTACAGAGCACGCAGGAGAGGCGGCTGTTTTTCAGGTATTCGATGAAATCGGAATAGTCGATGCCTCTGTCAAGTCCGCCGACGATGAGCGTGTACGCGTTTTTGACGCTTTCGACGGCGTTGATCGCGGCGGCGGGGACGGTGGCTATCGCATCGTTGTAAAAATCTATCCCGCGGAAGGAGCCGAAGAACTCGAGCCTGTGCTCGATGCCTCCGAACCCCGCCATCGCGCGGGCGAAATCCTCATCCGGATCGGGCTTCGCGCACATCAGCATGGCGGCGGCGCGGGCAAGGGCGCAGTCGGAATAGGTCTTGGCGAGGACGCGCGGGTTCTCGTCGCACGCCGCTCTCACGACGTCGGGCAGCTCCGCGGCGGAAGCGCCGACGACCGTGCCCTTACCGGAAAAGAACTCGGGGTATTCGGTCAGGTCGGAGTCTTTATCATAAACGAAATACCCAGACGCGGTCTGGTGCCGGACGATGTTCAGCTTCGCGTTCTTATAGCCCTCAAAACCGTCCGGGTGGTGGTCGAGGTGCTCGGGGTACAGGTTCGTGACTATCGCCACGTCGGGAGAGGAACGCGTGAACTGCAGCTGGTGAGAGCTCATCTCTATGACCGCGGCGGCGTCTTCGGGCAGGTCGATGAAATCAAGGACGGGTATGCCCATGTTCCCGCACAGGTGAGCGTCCTCCCCTGCGGCAGCCATGAGGGAATACGTCAGTGTAGTGGTCGTCGTCTTGCCCTTGGTTCCCGTCACGCCGACCACGCGGCAGCGCGCGAAGCGCAGGAAAAGGTCGAGCTGGCAGGTGATTTTGTCCTCTATCCCGGAATAGTCGAACATGAGCGGCACGCCGGGCGACTTTATTATGAGGTCGTATTTTTCGAGCCCGTCGAGATAATCCCCGCCGGAAACGACGTCGCACAGCGGGTCGTCGAGCCTGAGCTCAGCGGCGTCCGCCACGGTCAGGCGTTTGTCCGGCAGAAGACGGCGGATCACGCCGTGCGTGCTTTTCCCCTCGCGCCCGTAGCCGAGAAGAAGTATGCTTTTGTCTTCAAGATAGTTTTTCAGAGCCTCGGCGGGAGTGTACAAAAGCTCAGCCTCCTTTTTGTCCTGCCGCGCAGTTCAGCGCTCAGGGACACGGCCCGGCGGGCGCCGTCAGCCGTCCGTCGGTATGTTTTTCAGCGATTTGTAGTAATCGAGCGTTCTCATAGGGTGCCCGACGGACGCAAGCAGCCAGCTTTCGGAAAGCGTGCCCAGCGCGGCGAGCTTTTGCTCCGGCAGGGAAAAGGACCAGATCCTCTCCAGCGGGGAAAACAGTATAAGCCTCGCGGCGCTGATGACGTCGAGCTCCACCCGGGGCCGCTGCCCGGCGTGCTCGTCGCAGTAGACGCAGCCCTTTGAGATGTCGAACGCCATGAGCGGGCTCTCGTAGCGCCCGCAGGTCTCGCAGCCGACCAGATCCGGCATGAAGCCCGCGCCGGCGGCCGCGCGAAGCTCGAAAACGGCCTTGAGGAGCCGCTCGTCCTTTTCGCCCGTCTCGAGGAAGTGCAGCGAGTTGAGCACCAGCCGCAGCAGCTCGCCGGTCCCGGCGTTTTCCGGCAGGACGGCCGAGCATACCGAGCAGAAATACTGCCCCAGCGCGAGCGCGCTTATGTCGCGGCTCAGCCCGCTGAAGACCCGTATGACCTCCGCCGAGTCGACCGTGAAGCCTTCGCGCCGCTCGTAAAGAGAGAATGTGGAATATGAAAAAAGGGAAGTCGCCGACTGCAGGCGGCTCTTCGGCCTGCCCGCAGCCCTGGCGTAAGCCATGACTACGCCGTTGTCCGGGGTGAGCAGCTGCAGCACCCTGTCCGTCTCACCCGCTCGCGTGACGCGGATGACGAGCCCGTCGCAAGTCATTTTTCAGCTCCGATCCCCCGATCCGGGTCATGTTTCCGGCACGCCCGTCCCGGCGCGCCGAAGTCTGAAGAACGGCTCGGCTCCGGCAGGTCCGGGGCCTGCTCCCGGACCGCGGGCAGAGCCTACTGTTCTATGATGTTCTTTATATCGCTGTCGCGGTTGCGCCAGTCCTCCCTGACCTTCACGAAAAGCTGAAGGTTGACCCTGCCGAGGCTGCGCTCGAGCTCCTGGCGAGCGTCCGTGCCTATCGCCTTGAGCATAGAACCGCCCTTGCCGATGATTATGCCCTTGTGGCTGTCCTTTTCGCAGTAGATCACCGCGGAAATGTCGGTGATGTCCTTATTTTCTCTTTTTGCGTACTTTTCTATCACGACT
>JAILDS010000100.1 GCA_024689165.1 Clostridia bacterium | reverse complement strand
GTCACCCCGCAGGCGCAGTTTTCGCCATCGCGGGCGTTTCGGGCACAGCGTCGAACGAGCTCTCTTTCTTCTCGTTCGACGTGAGGACGCGCGCCATCGACAGGATCGCGTATGAAAAATACCTGGAATATAAATTCGGGTCGTTTTATGAGGACATCGCGTCGGTACTGACCGATACGGTATCATGTTCCTGCGCTCAGCTCGCGGACGGCTCGACCTTCGTCATCTACACCAACGGCGACACCGGTATATTCGACGCCGAGCACGACCTCGTGCGCACAGGCAGGCTCTATTACAGGAACCAGCCCGCCATGGGCGCAGCCGCTCAGGACGGCGACGTGTGGTGCTGCGTCCCGCGGGAGAACCTTATTATCCGGTACAGCCCCGAACGCGATCTTATAACGATGCGCATAGGCGGCACTTCTGTCACTACCTTCGGCAGACCTGTCGACCTGACCGCGGACGACGAGAAGCTGTATATCTGTTCGCACGGGTCGAAGACCGTCAAAACGGTCAGCAAAAAAGACTATTCTGTCGCCGATCTGCTGGAATTCACGGAGCCGGTCTATCGATACATCCGTACAAACGGCTTTGAGATAGTCGCGCTCGAATCGGGGGTCTACCTGTTATGACAAAAAACGAAATGAAGCGTCTGACGGACGAATATATAGCCTCGCATGAAGAAGATATCCTTGCCGACATCAGTTCGCTCGTAAGCGTGCCTTCCGTAAGGAGCGCCGCGGCTGCAGGCGAGCCTTTCGGCCCGGCCTGCGCGGAGGCGGCGGAAAAAGCCTGCGAGATGCTCGGCGGGATGGGTTTTTCACCCGTTAACCATGAGAATTACGCGATCGACTGCGACCTTACCGGCGCCGACGCGGAGTCGGGAACGCCGTATCTTGGCATCCTCGCGCACCTCGACGTCGTCGCTCCCGGCGACGGGTGGACGAAAACGGACCCTTATACCGTCCTGCGTGAAGGCGATATGATCTGGGGCCGCGGCGTGTCGGACGACAAGGGGCCAGCGGTCGCCGCAATGTGGGCGTTAAGGGCCGTCAAGGAGCGTCTCGGCGCACCCCTGCGCACCGCGAGGCTGATCCTGGGCTGCTCGGAAGAAACGGGCGGAGAGGATCTGGAATACTATTTCAAAAAACGGCCCGTTCCCGAAACGGTCTTTACCCCGGACGCGGACTACCCCCTGATCAACTGTGAAAAAGGGCGCTACGCCCCGGTATTCAGCCGTGAGTACTCCGAAGAGGAAAATCTCGCGCTCGACAGGACCATCCTGAGCTTCAGAGCGGGCGTCGCCGCTAACGCCGTTCCCGGGAAAGCCGAATGCGTCCTTAAGGGCGTGACCGCCGGTGAGTGCCGGGAAAAGGCGGAGCTTTTAACCGAACTGTACGGGGTCGGTTTTTCGTTTTCGGGCGGCGAAGACGGGGGAACGCTTAATATCACCGCTTCGGGCAGGTCGGCGCACGCGTCGCTGCCCGAGACCGGCGCGAACGCTCTGACCGCGCTGCTTGCCCTCGTCTCGATGCTGCCTCTCGACCCGTCGGGTCTTTCCCGCGCACTCGGCGGTCTGTCCGGCGTGTTCCCGTCCGGTGCCTGCCTCGGTGAGGGCGCGGGCATCGTCTGTTCGGACGAGAGCGGTCCGTTGACGGCGAGCCTCGATATCCTTCGCGTCGGCGGCGGGAAAGTCGAGGGCGTATGCGACCTGCGCATTCCCGCACGCGCGGATACCAGAGCAGTCAAGGCGAAGCTTGACGGCAGGCTGAAGCTCGCCGGTTTTTCTCTTTCGGACGCGCAGCCCACGCCGCCGCATCTCGTGCCGGCGGATTCCCCGATAGTTTCGACGCTGCTGAAGATCTATTCCGAATACACCGGGAAGACCGCAGAGCCCGGCTCGACCGGCGGCGGGACTTACGTCCACGACATAGAAAACGGAGTTGCGTTCGGCTGCCAGATGCCCGGGGAGGAGACGAACATGCACGGGCCCGACGAGTTCCAGCGGATTTCAACGCTCGTTCTCTCCGCGAAGATGTTCGCCGCGGCGATCATCGAGATGTGCTTCTGAATAGCTCATTACAAGTGTCGTAAAACACTGCAATGTGTTGACATAACATGAACTGTATGTTAATATATATACGTTTTAAGCAATCTTTCGTTTTTTCGGTTTGGGGTTGGTAAAACGTTGAATTACTCACAGCCCGCTGCAACGCTCGGAAGACTTATAGAGAGCTCGGCTGCGAAATACGGATTAAAGGCAGCCGTAAGGTTCTCTGACGGCGGGGAGATCGTTTCCGTTTCTTATGAAGAGCTTTATGCCGACGCGCGTGCGGCGGCGAGCCGTATAGAAAACATCCTCCCGGGGCGGATGAACGCCGCGGTGATAGGCAGGACCGATTACGGTTATATTACCTGCATGAACGGGCTTTTCCTTTCCGGAAAGGTCTTTGTTCCGCTGTCGCCGGATTCCGAACCCGACAAGCTCGCGGCTCTGCTTGACGACTGCGACGCGGGTATTGTCTTTTTTGACTCGAAGCAGAGGAGCAAGATAGAATCGATCAGAAGCCGTATTAACAAGGTCAGAGCGTTCGTCGAGATCGGTTCCGACGAATTCGCCTCCGTTCCCTTTGACCCGGATTTCACAGACAGAGCGGACCCGGAAGAATGCGCCGCTATCATGTACACGTCGGGTACCACGGGCGATTTCAAGGGCGTGATGCTTTCGCACCGCGCGATCTTCTCAAACGTCCGGTTCGAGGAATGGGACCTCGACCGGTCGAACGTGACGCTGAGCGTGCTCCCGATGCACCACATTTTCTGTTTTGCATGCGATTACCTCAAGAACATCAACGACGGCGTGACGATCTGCCTGAACGTCGAGCTCGGAAGGATCTACCGCAACCTCCTTTTGTTTGAGCCGACGGTCATGCGCCTCGTGCCCATGATAATAGAGTCTATCGCGAACAGGATCAGGGTCGTCATGTCAAAGCATCCCGAATACAGTCCCCGCAAAGCCGGAGAATCGGTATTCGGCAGCAGGCTGAACTATATCCTGTCCGCAGGCGCTCCGCTCGTCGGGGGACTCGCTCCTTTTTTTGAGACTATGGGCATCCGCGTCCGCCAGGGCTACGGCATGACCGAGGTCAGCGCAAGGGTCTCCGTTCCCGACGAAAAAACAGACCCGCATTCCGGCGGCAGGGTGATCAGCATTTGCGACGTGAGGATCGAAAACGGCGAGATCCAGGTTAAAACGCCTTCGATTTTTTCCGGTTATTACAAAAAGCCCGAGGAAACGGCCGCCATGTTCACGCCGGACGGGTGGTTCAAAACGGGAGACATCGGTTATATCACGCCCGAGCGCGAGCTTTTCGTAAAGGGAAGGATCAAAAACCTCATCATCCTTTCCGGCGGCGAGAACGTCTCTCCTGAGGAGATCGAGAAGTATTACGCCGACGAGGGACTTATCAAGGAGATGATGGTCTACGAGAAGGACGGCGCGATAACCGCCGCGGTCAGACCGGATTACGACTTTGCCGAGTTCACCGGGATAATGGACCCCGAAGCCGCCGTGTTCAGGCTTATAGAAAAGATCAATCTTGAGCACGAGAGCACGCGGGAGATCACAAAAGTAGTAATAAAGCAGACGCCTTTTCTGCGTACGGCGTCAGGCAAGATAATAAGAAGCGAGGTAAATGAAACATGAGTCAGAAAACACTGTCTTCCGGAGCGGTCGTCGAGACGTACCCGCTGACACAGGCGCAGCGGTTCATGTTCTTCGTAGCCAATTCCTACGGCAAGGATTCGCCGGTGCTCAATATAGGAACGGGGTATTACTGGGTCGACGACTTTCGCCCCGACCTTCTCAGGGAGGCTCTTGAGGAGGCGATGCGGCGCTGCGACACCATACGTCTGCGCTTCTGCTGGGAAAAGATCAAGGGCGTTACGCAGCTCGTTCAGTATCTTGCGCCGGAGTCCGAAATAGAAGTCGAGGAGTTCGACTTTTCAGACATTCCCCGCGAGGAGAGCTTCAGAATAATGAAGGGGTGGACGAAAGAGCTCATCGACATGATCGACAAGCCCCTCCACACGGTCAGGATCATTCGCCTGCCCGAAGGCAGGAACGGTATGTACCTGAAGTTCCATCACCTCGCGTTCGACGGGTATTCGACGAAGGTCTTCATCTGCGACGTCATGGGCATCTATCTTGCCAAGAAATGCGGTGCGCCGTATCCGAAGCCGATGAAGCCGTATTACGACGCGATGATGGAGGAGTTCGCCTACCTCGACAGCGAGGAGCGCAAGAAAGACCGCGAATACTGGATGAAGACGTTTTCGACCGACTCGGAGCCGATATTCAACGACTACCTGCTCGACAACCGTCTTGAAAAGGCCAGAAAAGAAAGCGGCGACCCGAACAGGCGTTACATCTCACTTTTCGAGGGCGAGCATCCCGAGAGCGAGACCCTTATCTACGAGGTTTCCAAGGAGGATTCCGACAAGATCATGGAGCTCTGCCGTGAAAAGTCGCTGTCCATACCCTGCGTGCTCATGCTCGGCCTGCGCACGGCCCTGTCGGCGTTCAACAAGAACCAGACAGACGTTTCGTTCAAGTTCATGATCAACCGCAGGGGCTCGATACTTCAGAAGAAATCCGGCGGCAACCGCTGGCACTTCTACACGCTGCGGACGAACATCGAGCCTGACCTCACCTTCCGCGAGGCGGTCGACGCGGTAGAGGACGCCCAGCGTACGGTTTTCCGCCACTGCAACTTCGCTACTCTTGAGATGTATCAGATCAAGCATATGGCCATGAAGACCGGCGACATCAACCACACCTACGACACCATGACCTTCTCTTACCACGCGCCTCTCGAGGTCCCCGCCGAGAGCGACGAGGTCAGGTCCACCATGGAGGGCGTCTGGTACAATAACGATTTCTCTGCGCAGAACCTCTACCTCACGGTCAAGCACCGCGCCGGTGACAACGGCTTCGAGTTCATCTTTGAGTACAGGACCTTTGAAGACTCGAGAGCGGACCTTGAGATCCTCTACCCGAAGATCGTAGAAGCGATCATGACCGGCGTGGAAAATCCCGACGTCACCGTCGGAGAGATCCTCGAAAAGATCAAGCTTGACTGAGCTGCTTAAGCCGCGGAGAAAGCTCCCGCTTTTTGCGAAAGGACGCGAAAAAAATGGATAAGATAATAGAGACTATACTTGAATTCGTCGAGCCCGACGGCGAGATAACCCCCGAGTCCAACCTCAGAACTGACTGCGGCCTGTCGTCCTTTGATTCCGTATGCCTGCTTGAAAGGCTCTGCGAAGATTTCGACAAGGACGTTGACGAGAAAGCGCTCCGGTCCTGCCGTACCGTAGGCGATCTTGCCGCTCTGTTTATCAGCGACTGATGCAGTATTTCGACGGTTTTCCGATCTACACGACTGTCAAAGAGCTTGTCCTTGAAGGCGCCGCGCGCGGAGGGGACAAGCTTGAGTTCGTGTTTGAGGACGACGACGGCACCGAGCAGAGGCGCACGTTCAAAGAGGTCCACGAAGACGAGATGCGCCTCGGCGCGTATCTGGCGAAAAACGGCATAGCCCCGCCGATGAAGATCGCTATCCTCAGCGAGAACTCCTATATGTGGAACGTCGTCTACTACGCGGCGGCGGCGGGCGGCTTCGTCATAGTTCCCCTCGACGTGAGGCTTTCCGCTGCGGAGATCGCCTATCAGATGGAAAACTGCGCCTGCGAGGTGCTTTTCTACTCGACCGATAATGAGGACAAGGCAAATACCGCCTCCAGCGTCAGGTATCGGTTCAACATGGACCTTCTCGGGCCGGTGCTCGAAGAGGGAGAGGCAGCCAGGGCGGAGTTCGAAGAGAAATTCCTCTCTTACCCCGTCGAGCCGGAAGACCTTCTTGCGATAGTCTATACCTCGGGCACTACGGGCAAAACGAAGGGCGTCATGCTGAGTCACAAGGGCGTGATGACGGATATCAACGCCTCGCTCCATGCCAACACGGGCGGCCACGCGATAGCCTTCCTTCCGCTCAACCACACGTATTCATGGGTCACCGGGCTTTACGCCGGGCTGATAATGAACGAGTGGGGCTTTATCTGCACGCGCATCACGCGCATATACAAGGACATCAAAAAGTATAAGCCGCGGCAGTTCGCCGCCGTTCCCTTTGCGGTCGAGATGATCTATAACAAGATAATCTCCAACGCCAAGCTCAACGGCAAGTACGACCTTCTCATGAAGGGCATCGAAACGAGCAGGAATTTCCTTCTCAGTGGTTTCGACGCGCGGCGCGAGCTGTTCGCGGACATCCATGAGCAGCTCGGCGGCGAGCTCGAATACATCATGTGCGGCGGCGCGTACCTCGACCCGAAGATCGAGCAGTTCATGTACGACATAGGCATCCCCGTCATAACCGGCTACGGGATGACGGAGTGCTCGCCCTGCGTGACGTGCTCGAGGCTCTATGAT
>JAILDS010000044.1 GCA_024689165.1 Clostridia bacterium | reverse complement strand
CCCGCGAGGACTACGACGCTATGGCGGGACAGCTCGCCCGCTCCATGGTGGCCCCCGCGCAGCGTGAGGACGACATTCCGGAGAGGCCCGTCTTCACGAACATCAGCAGCTCCGATACTGACGAGGATGAAGACGAACTTCCGGCGGAAGAGGAAAGACCGGCGAAAACCGACACAAAGCGCAAGCCGCTCGCCCCGCCGGTCAAGCCGGCACCCGTGCCGACATACCGCCCGTCATACGTGCCGCCTGCGCCAACTGTAAGGCCGGTGGTGAAAAAGACCCCCGTGCGGATCGACCCCTCGAAGGTCCATACCGGGAGCACCGTTTCGCATAAAGCGTTCGGCCCCGGTCAGGTCAAGGGCATCGACGGAGGGTATATTGAAGTTGCCTTTGCCGCTGTGAATAAAAAGTTCCCGTTCCCCGGAGCATTTGATCAGGGCTTCCTGAAACTGGATGCAGACTGAGGTGCCGGGAGAGAAGAAAACTCCCTCAGTCGCTGCGCGACAGCTCCCTCGGAGAGGGAGCCTTTAAAGCCTCCCTCCTTGAGGGAGGTGGCGCGCGACAGCGCGGCGGAGGGAGTTCTTCGGTTTTTATCATCCGTCACCGCCCGGGCGCGGTGGCGCAAAACATGAAAAACCGACCTCATCCCGAAAAAGGGAGAGGCCGTCTTTTATGCTCTCTTATTATCCCGGCGTTTGCGTCAGAGGCGGCGCAGGGGCTGTCGAAGCTCAGCTCCGCGCCGCGCAGGTTCAGGTAAACAAGGCCGTCCTTCCCGGAGGCCCTCCCTTTTGCCGTCGAGATCGTTTCCACAGTCGTCTTTTCCTTTCGCGCCGGGCGTATGCCGGACAGCGCAGGGCTTGGATTTACGGTATCTGTCTGTCAGTCGTCGTAATGACTGCGGCAGGCGATTATGAATACGGTATCGTCTTTCGTGAAATAGACGATACGGTTGCATTCGTCTATGCGGCGGCTCCACATGCCCGAAAACTCATGTCTGAGAGGCTCGGGTTTGCCCGGTCCGGAGAACGGGTCGCGTTTTATCTCGTTTATAAGAGAGTTTATTCTTTTCAGCGTTTTCCTGCCATGCGACTGCCGCCAGAGATAGTCGTCCCACGCCCTGTCTTCCCACAGCAGCTTCATTCGTCATCCCCGATAAGCTCGTGTTCGGCGAAATGTGCCGCGCCGCTTTCAACGTCGCGGGCGACTTTTTCAAGCCACCGGATATTACTGTCCGAATAAAACGGGTCGGCTGTGATCTCGAACGGGAAGCGGCGTTCGCGGGCGATCGTTTTCAGAAAGACCGTTACGGCGGCGGACATCGTGAGCCCCATATCGCCGAGGGCGAGCTCGGCGTCTCTTTTTATTTCAGGGTCTATGCGGAAGCTGACCTGCGCGGTATTGGCCATTAGCTGATCACTCCTTTCAATTTACATTGATTGTATAGCAATTGAATGTATTTGTCAAGCAAAAATCTGCACCGCTGATCGTGCGGTGTTGTCCGGGTGTTTTTTCCGAAAAAAGACGGCCGCCCGGCGGTCAATACAATACCGCTTTGCCGCGGCAACTCGATTCGCGCCGAAAACCATGCGATTCACGCCGCCTGTATTGACAGTCAAGATTCATTTGATACAATGAAGCTACAAGAAAGCAACCGAAAAGATGTGAAAAAATGAGAATCGCGCTTCTTGACGACGAGAAAAAAGAAAACGAGAACCTGTGCGCGCTGATCGAGTCTTACGCCGTTCAGCGGAATTATGATATTGTCTGCGAGAAGTTCACCTCCGGCAGGGAGCTGCTGAAGCGGGACCGCTTTGACCTGTATTTCCTGGACTACGTCATGGACGAGATGAACGGCGTAGACGTAGGGCGGGCGCTGTACGAAAAGTTCAGCGGCGCGGTCACGGTCTGCTACCTGACGGGCATGGAGGCGGCGGCCAGCGAGGTCATAAACGCCGAGATATCGGCGGTCGGTTTTCTGACAAAGCCGGTGAATACCGAGCTGCTGTACCAAAAACTGGACCGGTTCTACCGCGCGGCTTTCGGCGGACGGCTGCAGCTCAAAAAGGGGCACGCTGTCGAGACCGTTTACGCGCAGGAGATCATCTACGCGGAGGCGGCGGACAAACAGACGCGCGTCCGGTTCCGGCTGGGCGAGGAGACCTACCGGCATTCCTTTTCCGAGATGGAACGTCTGTTGTCGGCGTATCCGTCGTTTTTCCGCATCCACCGGTCCTATATCGTCAATATGCTGCACGTCAAGGCGTATGACGTCAAAAGCGTCATGATGGTCAACGGCGACGTGCTGCCTCTGAAATCAAAGGATTTCGCGAAGGTCTACCGCGACTTCATATTCAACGAGATCAGGTAACCATCCACAGAATACCGGACAAAAAGGAGAGAGACGCTATGACGCAGCTCGCGGAAACGATCACTTCAAACACCGCCTTATTCGGTACGCTTTCTGCGGTGAACCAGCTGCTTTTTTCTATGGTCTGCCTGCTGGCGGTCCCCGTGGTTTTCCGGGTGTCCCTGCGGAAAGCCCCGCTGCGCTGGATCGCCGCCGCCCTGCTGAGCGCGGCGGCGGGCGCGGCGCGCCCCTTTTTACTCAACGGCGGCGCGGCGACGGCTCTGGCATGGGAAGCGCTGGCGCTGCTGGTCCCGTTTGTCTGCGTCGCCCTGCTCGCTCCCGCCGGCTGCTTCCGGAAGGGCATGGCGGCGACCCTTGGGTGCAGCTGCCTGATAGATATCCCGAAATATATGATCCTGATGCTCTTTTTCCGCTATACCATCGACGATCTGGACGCGCCGCCCGCGTTTTTGACGGAGCTGCTGCTGCACGTGCTGTTCCTGCTCCTGCTTTTGGCGCTGTACGCCCGCAGGGAGCGCAGGAACGTCTTTGAACCGCTGCTGCGGCTCGACCCCGTTTTTTTCGTGCTCATCGTGTTGTCTCTCAGCTCTTTTATGGCGTCGCTGGTGATGTTCGGCTCGATGCTGTCCCCCGACAGACTGCCGGAGTTCGCGTTCGCGCTCACGAACCTCCCGCTGTTTGCCGCGACGGCTGTTTACGGCGTGTCGGCGATGATCCGCACGAAAAAGGCGGAGGAGACCTTCCGGCGAGAGCTTGACAGGCAGATCCTCCACTATGAGACGATGGAAAGCGTCAACGAGGACCTGCGTCTGTTCCGCCACGACCTGCTCAAAAAGCTGCGCCCCATGGTGGCCTATCTGAACGAAAACAATTCGGAGGCGGCCATGGAGATCGCCAACGAGCTCGGGGCGTTTGCGGAAAATGAGGGAACGCGGTTCCGTACCGGAAACACCCGGCTGGATACGGTGCTGTTCTGCGAGCAGCAGACCGCCCGGAAGGACGGGATCCGGATCGTGTTCACCGACGAAAGCCGTTTCCCCGCGGAGGGGATCGCCCCGGACGATATCTATACCATTTTCCCCAACGCGCTGGACAACGCCATCGAGGCCTGCCGGAAAGCGGAGGGCGAGCGGGAGATCGTCGTTGTCTCCCGGACCGTGGGCGACGAGGTGTTCGTCACCGTTTCCAACCCCGTCGGCGGGGAGCTGGATCTGAAAAACGGCGAGCTCCGGACGACCAAAGCCGACCGGGCCCGGCACGGATTCGGGCTGAAGAACATCAGAAAAGCCGCCGCCAATTACGGCAGCGACAACGTGGATTACATGGTGGAGGACGGAAGGTTCATCCTGCGCCTCTCCCTGCGGTACAGGAACTCTTTATGAAAAATAGTGTAATAATAGTGAAAAATTAATGAAATGTCGATTGAATAATGACGTGGATGATGGTATCATAAAGACGGAGGTGGATCGCCGTGCTCAAGGTTGTGCTGTCCAATGAGATCCTTCGTACTATCACGCAGATCGAACTGAACCGGTATCAGGTCGATTCCGTAACGATGCCCCATTCCGTCGCGGACCGGCTGCGGAAAAACTCCAAAAAGAAAAGCTCATACGCTTCCAACAAGATCGAGGGCAACCCGCTTTCGGAGGCGCAGGCGGATGAAGTCATAGACCGTGATGAAAGAAAACACTTTTTGAAACCGGAACAGGAGATCCGGAATTACTGGCTCGCGCTGTCTTTTTTAGAGGAAAAAGCAAAGCGGAAGGAGCCTGTAACGAAGGAATTGATCCTGCAGGTCCAAAAGCTTGTGCAAAAAGGCGCGCCCAAAGAAAAAATCGGTCTCAGAGGACCGACACCGCCGGGCGTGTTGTTTGCCGTGTATGATTCCCAAACAGGCCGTCCCGATTATATACCGCCGGAATACTGCGATATCCCGGCGCTTCTGGACGAATTGACCGAATACGTTAACACGACGGACGATCACCCCCTGATTGTTGCCGCGGTCGTTCATTACCAGTTGGTGACGATCCATCCGTTTGAAGACGGCAACGGAAGAACAGCCCGCTTGATTTCCGGGTATATTCTGGACAGAAGCGATTACGGTTTTCGCGGGATTGGGTCTTTGGAGGAGTATTTCGCCTATGATATCAACGAATATTACGATTCTCTTCAGATGGGTCTTCCCGCTTTGTATTACGAAGGAAGGAACGATCCGCCGCACCCGGAAATATGGATCGGCTATTTTTTGCGCATGGTTCTTTTGTATTCCGATAAGGTTCGGGAATTGTCCGAAAACGCGAACGCGGACGAGCTCGGCGGCAGCCTGTCGTATTTGAAGGGGAAAGAAAAAGAATTATTGCTTCTTCTGATCAAACAGTATCCGGGCGAGTTTACGCCGGTCGAGTTAAGCAGGGCGCTTGGAGTAACCAACAAAACGGTCATCAACCGGCTTTCCGTTTTGGTCAAAACGGGGTTCGTTGTCCCGCATCTGGTCAATGAACGCATCCGGACCTACCGCCTCAGCGAATTTGCCGTTAGAAACGCGCAAAAAATCAAAAAGCTGCTCACCGTGCAGAACCGATGACATGCGCCGACCGGAAACAGGCCAAAAACACTATTCGCGCCGAAAACGGTATCATTCGCGCCGTTTGTATTGACAGGAGCCCTGTCTGAACTATAATCGGAAGCGCAGGAAACAACATCCTATGCGAAAAAAACAAAAAGGAGTTTTGATCATGACAACCAAAAAAGCGCTATCCCTGCTTCTGGCCATTCTGATGGCACTGTCGCTGGGCGTTGCTGCCTTTGCGGACGACGGCGGCAGCTGGACGCCCATCCCCACCTCTCCCGCCGGGCTGCAAGACGGCGAATACTACATCGACTTCACGGACTTCCTCACACTGGAGAACGATCATTCGGATGCACCCGTCGACAACGCCACGCTGGCCCTTCAGATCGCGGTCTACAACGGCGGCACGTGGTTCTTTGACTATAACGCCGTGGCATTAAAGGGCTCGATCACCGTTCCCGCCGCTTATACGCAGTCCGGTATGGAGGAGACGATCGTCTTCACGCCCGAAATGGGGGCCGCGTATATCCTCAACCCCATGTTCAACGTTCTGCATGAGGTCGGAGCAAGCTGGACCAAAATGGAAAAATGCCAGTGGGCGGATCCCTTGAATCTGGAAGTGCTCGGCGTGGTCAACGGCGATAAGTACGTCGACGTTACCGGCGCACAGGCGCAGGAGATCATGAATGACCTGGGCAATGTGGAATTCTATATCAACCCCGGCAGCAGACTGATGGAGTACAAGATGGTGTTTGATAACAACGCCGTATATTGGCCGCTGATGAATGAAAACCTCGGCTCATATCTGGACTACTTCGTCATAAAGACTTATAACGACGGCTGTAACTGGACGCTGATGCCCAAATCCACCGACGGACTTTCCGACGGCGACTATTATATCGACGTGCAGGGCTATGTGGACAGCCTTGTGGATGAAAACGGCGACCCCCTCAGCGACGATGTAAAGCAGGTCGAATTGCAGTATTGGGGCAGCGCCGACTACTACGCCGACCTGAGTCAGATGAAGCTGAAGGTGACGCTCCATCTTCCCTATCAGGATGAAAACGGCAACGTGACGATCGTCGACCAGTATATCCCCTCTATGTACAGCGGCAGCTATATACCGCTGCTGCTCAAGGTCTATCACGAGCCGGGGCAGTCCGCCGACCCCGACGGGGAGACACAGTCGGAGTCGCCCTTCCAGAGCATTCTGAAGAGCATCGCGGCCTTCCTCCTGAGACTGGTCAATCTGATCAAACAGATATTCGTGAAATAAAGACGATAACTCGCGTCTTTTCTCTTCCTCGATCCAGCCGGGACGGTCCTCCGCCCCGGCTGTTTCTCGGTTGTCACAATAAACCGACCGATGCCGGACACCGAAACAAACCGGAACTTGTCTTATTTTTCCAGCTCCAGCCGCATGAGCACGAGCTCCTGCCAGCCGGAAAACCTTGAGCGGAAGCCCTTGGGGTTCCTGCCGAACTCTCTGAAGCCCACGCTCTCATAAAGCGAGATCGCTGAGCTGTTATCCGCGACGACGTCTAGCTCGAGCTGAGCGTAGCCCGCGCGCCCGGCGCATTCGATACAGGCCTCCGTCATGGCGCGCCCGATCCCCAGCCCCCAGAAGGCGCGGTCGACGCTTATGCCGAACTCCGCCCGGTGGCGCAGCTTGTCTTTCCTGCCGACGCAGCCGATCCCCGCCGAGCCGACGACGGCCCCGTCGACGAGGGCGAGGAGCTCGATCTCGTCCGGGCTTTCGGTCCTCGACCTCAGGAACTCCGCTTCCTTCTCCGCAGTATAGCTGTGCTCGTCGGGGTAGGTGAGCAGAAAATCAGTCTGCGCGTGCACGGCGTTGAAGACGTCAAGGAGCGCCTGCCCGTCCTTTTCCGTGCCGTTTCTTATCACGCATTCCCTGCCGTCCTTCAGCCTGACGGTTTTTTCGTATATCATGGTGATTTTTCCTTTCGGGTCCCGCCGGGCGTTTATTTCGCCGCCAGCTTCAGGAATTTTGCGTCGTTCATCTGCTCGTTGGTCAGATATTCGCCGTCGCGGAACAGGGCGTAGGTCGTGACCGGCGTCGGGGCGTTCTGGGCCTGCTCCCTGCTGACGATGTGTACCGCCCGGAACGGTATGCCGTTTTCAGCGGCGGTTTTTTCGACGATGGGCACGTATTTCGCGTTGAACGGGCACTGGTCCGTGTAATACAGCACGTATCCCGCGCCGTCTGCGTGCGGGTGTCTGGCGCATTCTTTGAATTTCGGCGGCTCTGCGTCGGGGGCGAGGGGCAGGTACATCAGCTGTATGCCGTTGTCTGCCTCGTCGCAGACGGAAAAACCCTTATGCTTCAGGAACTTCGGGTCGGCGAGGAAGGGTTTTTTCTTCGCGGAGCTGAGGATGCATACGCCCTTTCTGCCTTTTTCGGCGCTGTCCTTCACGCAGGCGCCGAGAAGGTCGTTCGCGTACCCGTGCCCCTTCAGCGAGCCGGACACCCAGAGGCAGTCGATATACGTGTACCCCTCCGCTTCGATGGGGACCCATGCGTTCTCGGCGGGGATGTACTCGATGAAGCACTTGCCGCGTTCGACGCTTTTGATGAAGACGAGCCCCGAATCGAAGCGCTCCGCCAGCCACGCCTTTTTTGAGGTCACCTGCACGTCGTTGTTTGAAGAAATGGCGCAGCATATGTGCTCCTTTTCCAGATTTTCCTTCGTGAGTCTTACGTATTCCATATCCTATCCTTTCAAGTTTTTTTATCTGGCCGCGCGGGGGGGGTCACTCCCTCGCGAGAGCGTATATCAGGTCGTACGCGAAGGCGAGGTCTTCTGTCGAGCAGTGCTTCTGGACGAAATGAGTCGTGCAGCAGATCCACCTTTTGCCCCGCAGCAGCCCGAAGACCCGGCGTATCTCCGCTTCGAGCGCTTGCCGGTCCAGCAGCCCGAGCGCCGTCTGGATGCAGACGCCGCCGAGCAGGGCGAAGCTGTCGCTGTATTTTTCAAGATACAGGTCGTACGACATGCCCGCGCTCTCCTGCCAAGGGTGCACGAGGTCGAGCCCGAGCTCCGCGATCCCGTCCGTGACCTTCGCGACGCAGCCGTCCGAGTGCAGCGAACAGAAGCAGCCGCGCCCGTGGACGAAGTCGACGACGCGCTTTATGTGCGGGAATATGATCTCCCGCCACAGCGCCGGGCTGAAAAGCAGGTCGTGCTGAGAGCCCCAGTCGTCGGAGATATGTATCATGTCGAGCCCGAGGTCTATGCAGCGCCCGGCGAACCTGACCGTCCACTCCGCCTGCCTCCGGTACAGCTCGATGAGCTCGTCCGGGTACAGCGCCATATATAAAAGCTGGTTTTCGATGCCGAAGACGTCGTTGAACTGCTCGAAAAAGCCGGGCGTCTGAACGTAGCAGAACCGCCCGCGCCGCTTGTGGAACGCAAGCGCGTCCTCGAGCCCGCGGTACGCGCCGGGCTCGTCGGGGTCCGTAAAAAAAGTCTTTCTCAAGCAGCAGGTCGGGCGTCAGCTCCCCGTATTCGGCGCGAAGACGCTCGAAGACGGACCGGTCAAACGCGCCGGGCCCGCCGAAGAGGTGCGCCATGTCGAACTCGTATCTGTCCTCGAACGCGGCGACAGAGCCGTAGGCGGCGTTCAGCTCGTCCGACAGGTTCGCCGAGACCCAGCCGTAGATCGGCTGGCGGTCGGTCGGCTGCCCCAGGATCGTGCGCCGCACCCTTTGCGTGCTGTCCATAGCGTCTTTCATCTCCTGACTTCATCGGTCCGCTGCCGCGCGGACGAATGTCTGCGACGCCGTCGTTTCCGGGCGTCCGCCCTGCGGCGGGCGTTCTTTTTCATTTCGCAATTTTTAAAAAAATTTTATTTTTGCGAAACGGAAAGCCATCCGGCGACGTCGATCACTCTTGGCTCCTGTCATTGGCGGAAATAACGTTCGCTCAAGCATACCACGGAACGTAAAAAAAGTCAAAAAAACTCTTGACATATTAGTTATGTCTAACTATAATAAAAACGGTTAGCGACGGCTAACCGATCGTTTTTCATTTCACGGCAGCTGATTTGACGGACAGGGGGAATGACTGAATGATACCTCTCAGCATGGCCGACGCCGGTCAGCCGCAGATCATCAGGAAGATCGGCGGGAATGCGGACGTCAGGCAGCATCTTGAGACTCTCGGCTTCAACGTGGGCGGCGAGGTCTGCATCGTAAGCTCTCTCGGCGGCAACCTGATCGTCAGGGTCAAGGAGAGCCGCGTGGCGGTCGACGAGGCGCTCGCCAGAAAGATCATGGTTTGATGATTATTTGATTCAGGAGGAATGAACAGTGAAAACGCTCAGAGACGCGAAGATCGGCGAAACGGTCACCGTCGTGAAGCTTCACGGCGAGGGCGCGGTGAAACGCCGCATCATGGACATGGGGATCACCAAGCGCACCCCCGTTTACGTCCGTAAGGTGGCGCCGCTCGGGGACCCGGTGGAGGTCACGGTGCGGGGCTATGAGCTTTCCATCCGCAAGGCGGACGCGGAAATGATCGAGATCGAGTGATCCCGGGACGCGGTCCCGCAGGCATCCTGCTTTTTTTATCGCGTCAAGGTTAGTCAAATCTAACTTTTCGGAGCCCTCAGGGGCGGAAAGGAACAAAACGATATGAGTATACGCATCGCCCTTGCGGGCAACCCGAACAGCGGCAAAACCACTCTGTTCAACGCGCTTACCGGCTCGAACCAGTTCGTCGGCAACTGGCCGGGCGTGACCGTCGAGAAAAAGGAAGGCAAGCTCAAAAAGCACGACGACGTGACGATCACCGACCTTCCCGGCATCTACTCGCTTTCTCCCTATACGCTGGAGGAGGTGGTGGCCAGAAACTACCTTATAGGCGAACGGCCCGACGCCATCCTGAATATCATCGACGGCACAAATCTGGAACGCAACCTCTATCTTACCACGCAGCTCACCGAGCTGGGCATCCCCGTCGTGCTGGCGATCAACATGATGGACGTGGTCAGAAAGAACGGCGACAGGATCGACACGGCGCAGCTGGGCCGTCAGCTCGGCTGCAGGGCTGTGGAGATCTCCGCGCTCAAGGGCACGGGCGTGACGGAAGCGGCCGAGGCCGCGATCGACGCCGCGAACAACGCGAAAACGGTGCCCATGCACACCTTCTCCGGCCCGGTGGAGCACGCGCTGGCACATATCGAGGAGGCTGTAGTGCACGATCTGCCCGAGGAACAGCAGCGCTGGTACGCGATCAAGGTGTTCGAGCGGGACGACAAGGTGCTCGAGCAGCTGAACATCCCTGCGGACACGCTTTCACACATCGAAAAGGACGTCGCCGCGGCGGAGACGGAGCTCGACGACGACGCGGAGAGCATAATCACCAACGAGCGCTACGTGTATATCGCCGAGGTCATCAAGAGCTGCTACAAAAAGAAGAACAGGGGGAGTCTCACGACCTCCGACAAGATCGACAAGGTGGTCACCAACCGCTGGCTGGGCCTGCCGATCTTTGCCGCAGTGATGTTCCTCGTCTACTGGATAGCCATGGTCGGCGTCGGCGCCCCCGCGACGGACTGGGCCAACGACGGCCTCTTCGGCGACGGCTGGCACCTGTTGGGCATCGGCTCCGGCGCTTACGAGGACGCGGACGGCGAATACACCGACGCGCTCAACGCGGCGCAGGCGTTCGTGGAGATAGACCCCGAGGCGGAGGACTTCGACGAAGAGGCCGCAAAAGCGGAGCTCGCGGCGTTTTCGACCTCCGAAAAGACCGCCGAGATCGACGTCGAGGACGAGGAGACGCTGGAGGTCAGCACTCTGACGGCGTATTACGACGCGATCCCCGACGACGCGGACGGGGAGACGACCGTCGGCAAGACCTTTATCGAAGCGAGGGATTATTTCACAGAAAACGGCTTTGAAGCGCCGGATCCCGCCGACTACGGCGTGTGGGTCCCCGGCGTGCCCGTGCTCGTGGGCGGCCTGCTCGAAAAAGCCAACGCCGCCGACTGGCTTTCGGGGCTGATCCTCGACGGTATCGTAGCGGGCGTCGGCGCAGTGCTGGGCTTCGTGCCGCAGATGCTGGTGCTGGTCCTGATGCTGGCTTTCCTCGAGGCCTGCGGCTACATGGCGCGTATCGCCTTCGTTCTTGACCGTATCTTCCGCAAATTCGGGCTTTCCGGAAAATCCTTCATCCCGATGCTCATCGGCGTGGGCTGCGGCGTGCCCGGCATCATGGCGAGCCGTACCATCGAAAACGAACGCGACCGCCGTATGACGATCATGACCACGACCTTCATTCCCTGCGGCGCGAAGGTGCCCTTCATCGCCATGATCGCCGGCGCGATCTTCGGCGGCAGCGCGTGGATATCCACCTCCGCATATTTCATCGGCATGGCGGCGATAGTGGTCTCCGGCATCATGCTCAAAAAGACGAGGATGTTCGCGGGCGACCCGGCCCCCTTCGTCATGGAGCTGCCCGCCTACCACCTGCCGACGGTCGGCAACGTTCTGCGCAGCATGTGGGAGCGCGGCTGGTCCTTCATCAAAAAGGCCGGCACGATCATCCTGCTTTCCACCATCGTCGTGTGGTTCACCTCTTACTTCGGCTTCGCTGAGGACGGCTTCAGGATGCTTGCCGAGGACGAGCTCGATCTTTCCATCCTCGCCAGGATCGGCGGCGCGATCGCCTGGATCTTTGCCCCGCTCGGCTGGGGCAACTGGCAGGCGGCGGTCGCCTCCATCACCGGCCTTGTGGCGAAGGAGAATATCGTCGGCACCATGGGCATCCTCTACGGCGGCGGCGAGCTGACGGCCTGGCAGACGCTTCATCAGGCGTTCACCGGCGTCACCGGCTTCTCGTTCCTTGTTTTCAACCTGCTGTGCGCCCCCTGCTTCGCGGCCATCGGCGCCATCAAGCGCGAGATGAACAACGCCAAGTGGACGTGGTTCGCCATAGCCTATCAGTGCGGCTTCGCCTACGCCGTCGCGCTGTGCGTCAACCAGATCGGCGGGATATTCACCGGGAATTTCAACGTGATCGGCCTTATCTTCGCGCTGGCGATAATCGCGGGCATGGTCTACATGCTGTTCTTCAGAAAATACAAGGAAGCCACAAGGCTGACGAAGAAGGTCAAATAAAACCCGAAAGGAAGCGATCGTATGCTGAGCTGGCTGGCGGCGAATATAGGCACGGTGCTGATCACGCTGCTGCTGATAGCGGTCGTTGCGGTCATCGTCGTGAAGCTTCACAGGGACAAAAAGAAGGGAGCTTCATCCTGCGGCGGGAACTGCGCGCACTGCGCCATGAGCGGGACCTGTCACAGAAAACAGTAGTATCGCGGACCGTTCCGCCCGGCGGGAAGTCTCGCTTCAAAAATCATAAAACGCATACGGCGCCGGGAACGCTCTCTCGGCGCCGTATGTACGCGAGGGGACGCTTTTATCGACGTTATGAAATATCAGGGTATGCCCATGGGCATGTGGGCGCTTTACAAAAGATCGTTCAAAAACCGTCTGGTTTCCGTTCTCGGCTTCAGCACGGGCGAAGCGGCAAGGGTCGCCGCGGCGGCGAAGCCGAAATACAAAGAGATCATCGCAAAGCTGCCCGAGTTTGAAAAAGAAGACCGCTTCAAATTGAATATCGTCAACTGCGCCATGTTCGCTTCGTTCCTTCTGAGCATGGAACGGAAGCCTGACGTCGGACGGCTGGCGGATCTCTACGCGAAAGCCATGATGAACGCCCCGACGCGACTTTTCTGCCGGATGGAAGGCAAAAGCAAATTCAGCGAAAAGGACGTCGCGGGCATGAAAGCGACCGCCGCGCTGAAAGCGGCGGACCGCAACCCGTATTCATGGAACATGGAGTTCCTGCCTTATGAAGACGGCAGCGGCTACGAGGCCCGCTTTTCAACATGCGGCATCTGTACGCTGATGAAGGAGTTGGGGCTGTACGAGCTCGTCCCCGCGATGTGCCGGCTTGATTATGATATGACCCGGGCGGGCGGCGCGGCGGTATTTGTACGCGAGTTTACCCTTGCCTCCGGCGGGCCTTACTGCGACTGCGGATACAAAAAGAAAGAAGGCAAAAAATGATCAGAACAACACTGAAGATAGACGGGATGATGTGCTCCATGTGCGAGGCGCATATCTGCGACGCCATACGAAAAGCGGTTCCGGGCGCGAAAAAAACGACCGCCTCCCGCGCGAAAAAGGAGGCGTCGTTTCTGACGGAAGAAGCCGTGGACGCGGCCGTTCTGAAAAAAGCGATCGACGATACCGGCTACACCTTCCTCGGCGCGCAGAGCGAGCCGTACGAAAAGAAGGGCCTGTTCGGCAGGAAATGAAAACTGCGCCGCTCTTTACAGCCCGAACACCGATGCGAGCGACCGCCGGATAGTCTCCGCGAGCAGCGAGAAGAGCCTGAAAACGTCCGTTATCACGTTTTTCTGCCTTGCCCAGAAGTCGCCGCCCAGTTCCAGGTCGGTATACATGGCGTAGTCGTTTTCTTCCGTAAGCTCCGTGATCTCTCCGTCTTCGGTAAATATCAGGAACTGCGGGTACCGTTCAAGGTCGTGTACCGTCGGCTGGCCCGGGAAGGCGAACAGCTCGTCGAGCATCTCATATTCCGCATCGGGATGGACGGTGTGCTTGACGTTTTTCAAAAACCACGTTATCTCCGGGAACTCGCAGGTCGAGGCGTCGATATAACGGTCCGGCGAGATCCTGTCGAAGCCGTCGTCGACCGCCTGTACGCGGTCCGCGTCAAAGGGCTCGTTGAACAGGGCGCACCCGGCGCCCAGAGACGAATACTTCGTGTCGACCACCATATCGGTCATGTTGCGCTGAGCTTCGACGGCGGGTATGCCGGACGTGCCGTATTTTGAAAGGATAGAGACCGAAACGCCTTTCTTCGACGCGCCGGAGAGTATGTCGACAAGCCTTGACTGGACGTCGTGATAGTAATCTATCTTATCGATGAAGGTCTGCGTGACGAGCCCCATGATAAAGTTCGTCTTCGCTTCCTCGTAACGCTCCGCGGGGATGAGCGCCCAGAAGCCGGGTATCCTGCCGAAGATCACCGAAAGGACCTGCGAATACACCTTCTGCATGGCGTAGTCGTTGATATTCCGGGCTATCCCGGTCACGCCGGTGACGATCCCCTGCTGGTAAAGGACGTCGATGAGGACGTCGAGCATCTCGCTTTTGAGGTCCCTGCCGGTAAGCGACGTGAAGAATTCCGCCATCGTTTCGGCGTCAAAGGCGAATCTCCCGGCGAAAGCGTCGCCGGCGACGGACGCCCCGCGGAACGCGCCGCTGAGGAAAACCGTTTTATGGAGCCCTGCGCAGTCGTAGCGGTCCATATACGTCGCGAGGACGCAGGCCCCCATCGAGGAGCCTATCACGTCCGCGGACTCTGCGCCGGTGGTTTCGAGAACGTAGTTCAGAAAATCCCTGAAGCCGTCCGCGAGGGTCGCAAGATCGAGCCGCCAGTCAAAGCTGTAATAGATGTTGTTCCCTGCGGTATAGCCGCGGACCGGGTCGTACTTGGCGGCAAGCTCTTCTTCGGTCGGCCAGACGTACGAGGTCGACGTCGACGAGTTGTAGGGCGTGCCGTTCTTATCGCAGGTCATCGGGTCGAAAAGACCGTACAGTATCCTTGTCAGCGGCTCGTCGAGAGACGCCCAGTCCCTTTGCAGCGCGCTTTTCGCGATGTCCCCGGCGGACTGGAAGAACGCCTCGCGTATCG
>JAILDS010000041.1 GCA_024689165.1 Clostridia bacterium | reverse complement strand
GCCGCACAGGCACGGCATCTGGTAGGACGATCCGATAACGGTAAAGGACTGGATCGTCAGGAAGGTGTTCGCAAGACCTGCCGCTCCCGCCGTGAGGTCGTACATCGACAGCACGGCGTTTTTTGTCGCCAGCGACAGCGTGCAGGAGAAAAGACCGAGCGCGAGGAACACAAGCTGGAAGAGCTTCGCGGCGTTTTTGACCTTGTTGACGTCGCCCTCGCCGACGGTCTTGGCGATGATGACGGAGGAGGCGTTCGCCGAGGAGGCGTATATGACGCTCAGAACGGAATATACCGCGCCGGCTATGCTTGACGCCGCTATGGCGTCCAAACCGAGGCGTCCCGTTATCGCTGACTGAGCGAACATGGCGAGACCCCAGCTCGCGCCGGAGAAAAGCATGGGGAAGCCCGCTTTGATGAAGTCCCGGAACAGCGTTTTGTCCGTTACGAACCAGTCGCGGAAGCGTACGCGCAGCTTTTTATCGATTTTGAGCAGATATAACGAGGCAATGGCGAGCTCGACGAGCCGTGAAATGAGCGTAGCGACGGCCGCGCCGGAAGACCCCATGGCGGGCAGACCCAGCTTTCCGAAAATGAATACGTAGTTCAGCGGGATGTTCGATACCAGCGCGCTGAGCGCTATCACGAAGCCGATGCGCACCGTTTCGACGGAGCGCAGCAGACCCAGGATGACGTTCGTGACCGAAAAAGCGAGATATGAAAAGCCGACTATCCTCAGATAAGCCGCGCCCTCCGCCGCCGCGCCGGGGTCGTTGGTGAGAAGACCCATTATGCCCGACGGGAAGATAATGACTGTCAGGCCCACCGCTGACGCCAGCGCCGCCGCGGTATACAGGCACGCCGAAAACAGCTTTTTGATCGGTTCTGTTTCACGCTTTCCCCAGTACTGCGAAGAGATGACTGCAAGGCCGCCCGCCGCGCCGACGACGAGCTGCTGCAGGAAGAACTGGACCTGGTTCGCGAGCGACACGCCGCTCATAGCGTCCTGTGAAAAACGCCCGAGCATGATGTTGTCCGCAAGATTCACCGCAAAGACGATGATGTTCTGTGCGGCGATCACTCTGAACAGTGAGACGAATCTTCTGAGTAAAGCTTTGTTTTCGCTGTTATGCATACGACGAGTACCTTCGCAGCCCGCCGGAAACGGCGGTTTTTTGTGTATTACCTGTTCTGTATATCATAACCGGGATCGTTTTTCAATACGAGGCAGCGTGTTTTTTTTCGGAGCAGTCCCGGTTTTTTTGCGCCGCCGGCGCTTTCCGCGCGCCTGGGTGACTGCTTGACAAGCCCGCTTTATTGTACTAAAATACCGTTCATATTCTGCCGCAGAGAGGATGATCAAAATGCCGCTGACGGTCCCGAAGGGCTATAAAAGCGCTCTTACACTGCGCGAAACAGAACGCGCTATCAAGACCACGAGGGTCATTTTTGAGGACAGGCTGACCGACACGCTGACGCTCGAACGAGTCAGCGCGCCGCTGTTCGTAACCGTCGACAGCGGGATAAACGACGACCTCAACGGTGTCGAGCGCGCGGTCGACTTCGATATCCCCGCCGTCGCGGGCGACGCGGTCATAGTCCATTCGCTCGCCAAATGGAAACGGATGGCTCTTTACAACTACGGCTTTGTTCACGGGACGGGGCTTTACACGAACATGAACGCCATAAGGCGCGACGAGGAGCTTGACAACCTCCATTCCGTCTACGTCGACCAGTGGGACTGGGAAAGGGTGATCTCCCGCTCGGAGCGCACCGAGGAGTTCCTGCGCGCCGTGGTGACGAAAATAGTATCCGCTATCTGCGACACCGCTCTCGAGGTCAAGGCCGCTTTCCCGGCGCTGACGACGGAGCTTTCGAGGAACATACTGTTCATAACGACCCAGCAGCTGCTCGACATGTATCCCGACGCTTCGCCGAAGGAGCGTGAGGATCTCATCACGCGTGAGCATCCGACAGTCTGCCTTATGAAGATAGGCGACAGGCTGTCCGACGGCAGGGCCCACGACGGGCGTGCCCCCGACTATGACGACTGGGCGCTCAACTGCGACATAATCTTCCGCAACGAGGTGCTCGACGCCCCGTTTGAGATCAGTTCTATGGGTATCCGCGTAGATTCGGCTTCTCTTCTCTCTCAGCTCAGAAAGAGCGGCTGCGAGGACAGACTGAAATACGACTACCACAGGATGATCGCGGACGGGACGCTGCCCCTGACCATCGGCGGAGGCATAGGCCAGTCGCGGCTTTGCATGCTTCTGCTTCAGAAAGCCCACATCGGAGAGGTCCAGGCGTCGGTCTGGGACGAGGATATGCGCAAAGCCTGCCGCGAGGCGGGGATAGAGCTGCTGTAAACGGTCATGGCAAAAACGGAAAACAAAAAAACGGACCGGACCGCGTCTTCATGCCGGGGATACGCACTGTCTGTTCCTTTGATGAACCTTACCGTCCCCAGGGCCGGCAGGGAAAAATACGTTTCGATGCTGCGGGAGCTCCACGCATCCCGCGTCTTTTTCGCGCTCGGCTCGGACTGCGTTTTTAACGGCTCCGGCGACGAGGAGCTGCGGGTCCTTGCCGAGAACTGCAGTTATTTCAAAGACGCCGGCTTTGAGGTCGGCGCGTGGCTTTGGGCGTTTCTTGTAAAAAGCCCCATGGACTTCGTCCGCATGGAGGGCGTTTCCGGTAAGCGTTCGGAGATGACGGTCTGCCCGACGGACGAATCTTACCGCCGCGCTCTAGGCGGGTTCATATCGCGCATCGCGCTCTGCGGCGTGGACCTTATCATGTTCGACGACGACCTGAGATACGGCTTTCAGGGCTGCGGGTTCGGCTGCGTGTGTGAAAACCACCTGCGAATGATCGGCTCTGAGCTCGGAAGGGAAGTCGGCAGGGAAGAGCTGTGCAGCGCGCTGCTTTCAGGCGGAAAAAGCCCTCTGCGCGACGCTTTTCTGAGCTGCAACGGCAGGGCGCTCGAGACGTTCTGCGCCGATATGAGGCGCTGCGTCGACGTTTCCGATCCGTCCGTCAGGCTCGGCTTCTGCGCCTGTATAACGTCGTGGGGCATCGACGGCACGACTCCCGACAGGCTCGCCCGTATCCTTGCGGGCGGGACGCGTCCCTTCTACCGTCTTATCGGAGCGCCGTACTGGGCTGCGCTGCGCGTCTGGGGAAACCGTCTCGGCGACGTCATAGAGCTTGAGCGTATCGAGGCCGGGCGCCGTAAAGACGTTTATACGGAGATATTCTCGGAGGGCGACACCTACCCGAGGCCGCGCTTCGCGACGCCGGCGAGCTATCTGGAATGCTTCGATACCGCGCTGCGCGCATCCGGGACCACGGACGGCATACTCAAATATATGTTCGATTATACCGCGAACGCCGGATATGAGACCGGGTATTATGAGGCCGCAAAAAGGGGCGCGGCTTTTTACCCTGCGATAGACGAGCTGTTCGCGGGCAAAAACGCTCTCGGAGTGAGGGTCTGGGACGATCCGGAAAAATACAGGACGTATGATATCCCGGACCGCCTCGATGGGCAGGACGTGATCCAGGAGTCGGCTTTCCCTGCGGGGGCCCGTTTTCTGACGGCGAACAGTATTCCGAGCGTCCACAGCGGCGCCGGCTGCGGAGGGATAGCCTTCGGTGAGGACGCCCGCAATCTTCCCGCTTCCGCGTTCGAAAAGGCTCTCGTGCTCGACGCGTCTGCGGCGCGCATCCTTACGCAAAAGGGCGTCGACGTCGGAACGGTTTCGTTCGGCGCCGGGTTCGCGCCGGACAGGGAATACTACCCGGACGGGAACGAATACGTTCCGCTTCCCGGAGTTCCCCGGGCTTACAGACTCACGTTGTCGCCCGGCGCCCGCGCGGTGAGTTTCGGAAAAACCGACGACGGGGAGGACGTGCCGCTGTCGTATACCTATGAAAACGCCGCCGGACAGCGTTTTCTTGTGTTTGCGTTCGAGGGAGAGCTTTCCGACCAGGGGTGGTTCAGAACGTACCGCAGGGCTCTTCAGACCATAGATTTTTTCAGCTCCTGCTCAAGCACGCTTCCGGCGGTCTGCCCCGGTCACCCGGAGCTGTATATCCTGACCATGGGCGACGGTCGGGAACGCGCCGTTGGGCTGTGGAACCTCAGCGCCGACCCCGTCTGGGAGCCGACCGTGACGCTTGACAAAGCGCCGGATTCCGTAGAGGGCGTCAAGGGCGACGCGCGCTGCGAGGGACGGACGCTGACTCTTTCCGACATAGCTCCGTTCGATTATGCCCTTCTAAAGGCTGTTTTCTGAGACGCTTCCCGCGCCTGGCTCACTTGAGTGCGATCACGGCGCGACCGGGAAAACAAGATATAACATAAAAATCGGAACCTGAAAGGAAAACAACATGAAATTATCCGTAAGCTCGTACTCTTACTCCCGCACGACCCGCAACGACGACGAAAAGGCGATATCTCTCGCCGCGAAACAGGGCTTCGCGGGGATCGAATTCGCCGAAATCCACCCGAAGGAGGGCTTCTCAAAAACCGACTGGGCCCGCGAGCTTGCGAGGCAGGCGGATGAGAACGGGCTGGAGATAGTGTCTTACTCTATCGGAGGCAACCTTCTTGCCGGCGAGCTTGACAAAGAGGTGGAAAGGCTCTGCCGTGAGGTCGACGTCGCCGCCGCTCTCGGCTCAAAGCGTATGCGCCATGACGTCGCCTACGGCTACGACCGGCCCGAAAGCTCTTATATGGGCTTTGACAACGCCCTCGACAGGCTCGCTTCGGGCTGCCGCGCGGTGACGGAGTACGCCGCCGGAAAGGGCGTCGTCACAATGACGGAGAACCACGGAAGGTTCTGCCAGGAGAGCGCTCGTATAGAGCGGCTCGTCAACGCGGTATGTCACCCGAATTTCGGCGCGCTGATCGACGTCGGCAACTTCCTCTGCGCCGACGACGAGCCCGCCGCGGCGACCGGACGGCTCGCACCCTACGCCAAACACGTCCACGTGAAGGATTTCCACGTCAAGAGCGGCAACGGTTTTGTCCCGCCCGACGGCTTCTTTTCCTCACGCGGGGGCATGCGGCTCAGGGGCGCCGTGATAGGACACGGCGACGTCCCGGTGCTCGGCTGCCTCAGGGCTCTTGCCGACGCAGGCTACGACGGCTGGCTTTCGATCGAATTCGAGGGGATGGAAGACCCCGAGACCGGCGTGCTCTTCGGGAAGCATTCGCTCGAAAAGATGCTGGACAGGTCGCTGGGGCTTTGAGCGGGTATCATCTTGATCTGACCGACCGCGGCTTTATGGAGCTCGCGCTTGAGGAGGCGCGTCTCGCCGCGGCGGCGGGGGACGTTCCCGTCGGCTGCGTCGTCGTAAAGGACGGCGGGGTCGTTGCCAGAGCTCATAACCGCCGTGAGGAGCTGAGGCTCGCCACGGCTCACGCGGAGGTCCTCGCCGTTGAAGCCGCATGCAATAAAATGAACAGCCGCAGGCTCTGCGGCTGTACTGTTTACGTAACGCTCGAACCCTGCCCGATGTGCGCCGGGGCGATACTCCAAGCGTGCCCGGACAGGCTAGTCTTCGGCGCATTCGACGACGAAACCGGCGCGGTGAGGAGCAGGCTTGAGCTGTTCGAGAGCTTTTCGCTTCCGTCGCCGCAGGTCAGGGGCGGCGTGCTGGAAGAAGAATGCGCGGGTCTTCTCAGAGAGTTCTTTGAGGGTCTTCGCGCCTGAGAGTAACGCCCGCAGTCGGAGACAAAAGATTACTGCCGGACGTTCGCCCGGCAGTTTGTTTCTTTTCAGGCGTCAAACACCGCCCAGGTGCAGATCACAAGGATGATAAATACGAGTATGATCATCGCGATACCGATCTTTCTTATCCTGCGGGCGATGATCGCGGCATCATATTCCTCGACGACGAATTTTTTCTTTTTGAGCGACAGCTTCGCAGCGATGTCCGGCGCGATGATAAGGAAGATCCCGACGCCGATGAGCACCGACGCCAAAAAACACAGCGCGCCGTATTTGGCGAAAATGGCGGTCACATCCCAGTAGCTGTCGGGCACGCTCATGTTTACACCGTAAGAAGCATTTCGCCGTAGCTCGGGTAAGGCCTGTACTCGCTCGAAGAATTGCTCTCTATCTCATCCGCCGCGAAACGGAGCTCGGTCATAGCCGGGATGAGCTCGTCCCTGAACAGCACGGCGCGGTCAAGCTGCGTCGTTTTCTCGTCCGCCGCGTCGAGGATGCTCTGAAGCCGCGCGGCTCCGACGAGCAGTTCTTTGGAAAGCCCGGAGAGCTTTTCGAGCAGGGCTTTGTCTTCGCTCAGATCGACGTCCGGCAGTACGGCGAGCCTGGAGACGATGGAGTCCGCAAGGAGCTTCTGGTATTTGATCGCCGCGGGATAGATGTCTTTTTTTACCATGTCGATCATGGTGTTGGCTTCTATCCGCAGGACCTTGCAGTAGTTTTCGACAAGGATCTCGTAGCGGCTCCGCAGCTCCCGCTCGGTGTAGACCCTGTGGCGCTCGAAGAGCCTTATGTTTTCGCTGCGCACAAGGTAAGGCAGACAGTCGGGAGTCGTCCTCAGGTTGAGCAGACCGCGCCTGTGCGCCTCCTGCGTCCATTCGCCGTCGTAGCCGTTGGAGTTGAAGATTATCCTCTTGTGCTCGATATACGTCTGCTTGATGAGCTCGTGGAGCGCGGTGGTGAAATCCGCGCCCGTCCTGTCCTCGAGCCTGTCGGCGAAATCCGACAGGACGTCGGCGACGATGGTGTTCAGGAACACGTTCGGGGTCGCGATGGAGGCGGTAGAGCCGAGCATGCGGAACTCGAACTTGTTGCCCGTGAAGGCGAAGGGCGAGGTCCGGTTGCGGTCGGTGGTGTCCTTCGGGATCTTCGGCAGGACGTGTACGCCGACCTTCATCAGGACCTTTTCCTTGCCGACGTACGGGTCGTCGTTGGCGATCGCTTCGAGTATCTCTGTCAGCTCGTCGCCGATGAACATGCTCACTATCGCCGGCGGCGCTTCAGCGGCGCCGAGGCGGTGGTCGTTGCCGGCGGACGCGACCGAGATCCTCAGAAGATCCTGATGCTCGTCGACCGCCCTGATGACGGCGCACAGAAACAGCAGGAACTGAGCGTTTTCATACGGGGAGGAGCCGGGCTCGAGAAGGTTGACGCCCGTGTTGGTGCAAAGCGACCAGTTGTTGTGCTTTCCGCTGCCGTTGACGCCCTTGAAGGGCTTTTCGTGCAGCAGGCAGTACAGGCCGTGTTTTTCAGCGACCTTTTTCATGACCTCCATGGTCAGCTGGTTATGGTCGGTCGCGATGTTGACGGTCGTGAAGATCGGTGCGAGCTCGTGCTGGGCGGGAGCCGCCTCGTTGTGCTTCGTTTTAGCGAGGATGCCGAGCTTCCAGAGCTCTCTGTCGAGCTCCGCCATGTAAGCGCTGACTCTCGGGTTTATAGCTCCGAAATAGTGGTCCTCGAGCTCCTGACCCTTAGGCGGCCTTGCTCCGAAAAGAGTTCTGCCGGTATAGATAAGGTCCTTCCTCCGGTCGAACATTTTACGGTCGATGAGGAAGTATTCCTGCTCGGGTCCTGCGGTGACCTTTACGCTGGTCGCGTCGGAGCCGAACAGGCGCACTATACGCAGAGCCTGCCTGTTTATGGCCTCCATGGAGCGCATCAGCGGCGTCTTTTTGTCCAGAGCCTCTCCGCCGTAGGAGCAGAACGCCGTGGGAATGCACAGAGTGCCGTCCTTGATAAAGGCGTAGGAGGTCGGGTCCCAAGCGGTGTAGCCGCGAGCCTCGAAGGTCGCCCGAAGCCCGCCCGACGGGAAGGAGGACGCGTCCGGCTCGCCCTTGATGAGCTCCTTGCCGGAAAACTCCATTATGACTCCGCCGTGCCCGTCCGGCGCGATGAAGCTGTCGTGCTTTTCGGCGGTGATGCCGGTCAGAGGCTGGAACCAGTGCGAATAATGGGTGGCTCCCATGGAGACCGCCCAGTCCTTCATCGCGTTCGCGACGACGGTCGCTACCTCAATGTCGAGGCTCTTTCCGTCGCGCATGGTCTTTTTCAGGGCCCTGTAGGTATCTACCGGCAGGGCCTGTTTCATAACGTCTTCGTTAAAGACCATTGAGCCGTACAGCTCGGGGACTTTGCTCATTTCCGCACCGCCTTGTCGGGGCTTATTCCGGTACCGCGAAGTTTACCGCTTCGTGGACGATCTCGATGGTGAAATAGTTTTCATATATGATCTCGCCGTCAAGAGAGTAAGCGAAGCCCTTCGGGGCTGCGACCGTTACTTTCTTCGCGCGGCGGTAGACGACGATGTCTTTCATGTCCTCGCGGTCGAGGTGCTCGCCGTTGGTGTAAGGCGTGAGTATCCTGACGAACCTCAGCCTTGAGATGGGCTTAATCAGACAGACCTCGATAAGGCCGTCGTCGGTCTCGGCGCGGGGGGCGCACTTGAAGGAGCCGCCGACGTACTGCCCGTTGGCGACGGTGCAGAGCAGGGCCTTCCCGTCGGGGTTGAGTCTTTCGCCGTCGGCCTCGACGGTAAAGCTGTTCTTCATGGCCGTCAGCAGAGCGGTGACGACGCCCTTGGTGTAGGCGTTCTTGTTGCCGTGCCCGGTCTTTTCGCGCTCCTTGTTGATAGTGATCGCGACGGTCGTGTCGAAACCGAAGTTGACGACGTTGTCCGCCCAGCGGTCGCCGACCTTCAGAAGGTCGATGGGCTTTGACGGGGCGCGGAGAAGAGCGGAAATGTCCGTGAATTTTTCCGCGCCGCCGAAGGACTTGACAAGGTCGTTGCCGCTGCCGCAGGGATAGCAGGTGACGGAAACGTTCTTTTCAAGCGCGGCGCCGGAAACGACCTCGTTGACGGTGCCGTCGCCGCCGCAGGCGATGAAACGCAGCTCTTCGCCGTCGGCCAGAGCTATGCGCTCTTTGACAAAACGGGTGGCGTCGCCGGGAGCGACGGTCTGATAGATCTCGCAGTCGGAGGCCTCGGGCAGGTCTCTGATCGCGTCTGAGACGGTCCCGGCGACGTTGACGGCCCCTGCGCGGGGATTGACGACGAATACGTACTTCATGTTTACTCCTTTCGGGAGCGCTGCGCGTCTGTTCTGCGTCCGGCCGCGTCGGGCCGGAAGACTGCGAACGGCGCCGCAGCGCGGCATAAGGACGGACAGTTCGGGCCGTCCCTTACAAAGCCGGCTCCTAAGCCAGCAAAATTCCCACGGTGATGAGCGCTTCGCCCAGAAGATAAGTCAGCATGACTGTGAAATGCTTTTTGAAGATGAGCTCCCTGTTTTTGTGGTACCTGACGAGGTAAAGCGTGCAGTCCGAGATGAAGAAAAGGATCGCTCCGGCGTAGGCGATTGCCGAACCGGGCGTTTTAAGGGTCATGAGCCTCGCGAGCGCGAACAGGTTCATGGTGCTGTTGGCGAAAAGATAGAGCACCATGGGGACGAGCATCGGTTTCGGCGTGGTTTTGCGCAGGCTCAGCGTTACGGCGACGGATATGCCGTAATATACGACGAGCGCGGGCGCCCAGATATACCAGATCACCGCGCGGAAATCGACGGACGGAACGTAAGCGAGTACAAACAGTATGTGGCTCGCGAGGAACGCGATGCCGCCGAAGACGAACCATTTGTTTCCCTTCGGGATAAGAAGCACGTCGCCGAGCCAGCTCATAAGGAGAGCACCCGCGAGGACCCACGATACAGCCGTTCTTGCAGATAGCGAAGCCGCTAAATAGAACAGAAGCAGGAATATCAGCAGGAACGGCTTTGTCTTTGCGCGCTTCGGGGCGTCGTCCTTCCAGGAGTGGTACAGGTGGACCGCTGAAAATGCCGCGAACAGAGCGATGAAAACGTATTTGAGAACTGTGAAAATCACGAAAAACACCCTTTACAGATGGACTTTGATGAATACCTTCTTGCCCTTCTGAAGGACCTTTCCCTCTCCGGAGAGAGCGTCCCTGTCGATGAGCGTCGACGGATCGGTGATTTTTTGGCCGTCAAATATGATCCCGCCCTGCTGGATGAGCCGTCTGGCGTCGGAGTTCGTCGGGGCGGCTCCCGCGGAGGCGATGAGCGCGGGCAGGGAGACTTTGCCGTCTCTGAACGCCGACTCGGGGATCGCGGCGTCGGGCATGTCGTCGCCGGCTCCGGCTCCGAAAACCGACTTTGCCGCTTTCTGCGCCTTTTCGGCTTCCTCTTCGCCGTGGACGAGCTTTGTGACCTCGTAGGCGAGCCGTTCCTTGGCGGCGTTGATCTCGCTGCCTTCAAGCTTTGCGAATCCGTCTATCTCTTCGAGCGTGACGAAGGTGAGCATCCTGAGGCACTTGACGACGTCCGCGTCGTCGACATTGCGCCAGTACTGGTAAAAATCATAGGGCTTGGTCTTTTCCGGGTCGAGCCATACGGCGCCGCCCTCGGTCTTGCCCATTTTTTTGCCGTCGCTCTTGAGCAGCAGGTTGAAGGTCATGCCGTAGACCTGGCGCGAGTCCATCCTTCTGTTAAGCTCCACGCCGCCGATTATGTTCGACCACTGGTCGTCGCCGCCGAGTTCGAGCTTGACGCCGTACTCACGCGCAAGATGCAGGAAGTCGTAGCTCTGCATGAGCATGTAATTCATTTCGAAGAAGGTCAGCCCCTGTTCGCGGCGCTGCTTGTAGCACTCGGCCGCGAGCATCTTGTTGACCGTAAAATGCACGCCGACGGAGCGTATGAAGTCAATGTAGTTGAGGTTTCTCAGCCAGTCCGCATTGTTGACCATTATGGCCTTCCCGTCGGAAAAATCGATCAGCGCGGACATCTGCTTGATAAAGCAGTTCACGTTGTGCTCGATGGTCTCGTTGGTGAGCATCCTGCGCATGTCCGACTTCCCGGAGGGGTCGCCGACCATGCCGGTGCCGCCGCCGAAAAGAGCCACCGGGACGTGGCCCGCCCTCTGCAGGTGGGCCATTACCATTATCTGGACGAAATGCCCGACGTGAAGAGAGTCCGCCGTCGGGTCGAAGCCGATATAGAACCTGACCTTTTCGGTCTCAAGCAGCTTTTTTATCGCTTCCTCGTCGGTCGCCTGAGCTATGAGCCCCCTCGCCTTGAGTTCTTCAAACACATCCATAAAGTGATTCTCCCGGATAATAAACGATTTAAAGGATTTTACAACGGCGGCCCGGAAATGTCAACAGAATTGTACGGGCTGCGTGCGGGCGGTGCCCGTTTATTGCCTCAATGATAAACAAAACCGCTCCGTAAAAGCCCGTCTTTGTTCAAAACAGAGAAAAAAGGCTGAATGGATAAGGCGTGTGTTGAATTCTCAGAATGAAGGATGTATACTGAGACCGTGATTTTTCCCTAAAGGGGTGAGTTGTCTTGAACTGTCTTGAGAAACGTATCCTGGAGGAGGGCGTCGTCATAGGCGACGACATTCTCAAAGTAGATGGGTTCCTCAATCACAGGATAGATACCGTTCTGCTCAGACAGATAGGAGAAGACTTCTATACCCTTTTCAAGGAAAAAAACATCAACAAGATCCTCACCGTGGAGGCGTCGGGTATAGCCATAGCGTGCTATACCGCCGATCAGTTCAAAGTGCCCGTGGTTTTTGCGAAAAAAGGCGAGAACAGGAACATCGGAAAAGACGTTTATACGGCTGAGGTCTTTTCTTTTACGAAAGGCAGGACCTACGCCGTCAGCGTTTCGAAGCTGTACCTCGGCCCCGACGACAGGGTGCTCATCATCGACGACTTTCTTGCCGAAGGCAACGCGGTCCTCGGGCTCAAGAGCATAGTCGAGCAGGCCGGCGGGACAGTCGAGGGCGTTGGGATAGCCATTACGAAGACGTTCCAGAACGGAGAAAAAAAGCTGCTTGACGCGGGTCTCGACGTCCGCTCTCTCGCCCCGATAGAGTCCATGGCCGGCGGGAAGATAGTTTTCAGGCAGTAGACCCCCCCCCCCGGCAGGCGGGCGCCCCCTTCCCCGGAGCCTGCAGTCCTGCCGCCTTACCCTGCTTTTAACGGCACGCGCCGTTAAAATATATTTTCTTGGAGGCAAAACATGAAAAAATCTCTGAAGATCATTTGCGCTCTTATGTCTCTGTGCATGGTCATCGGTCTTTTCGCCGCCTGCAGCGGTAAAGAGGATCCGACCACTACCGCAGCCCCCGACGCTTCCGTAGCGGACACCGAGGCTCCCGCGGCCGATGAGAGCGCCGCTCCCGCAGCTCAGACCGACCTCTCCGAGCTCAAGATCGGCTTCATCTTCCTGCATGATGAGAACTCCACCTATGACAAGAACTTCATGGACGCTGCTTATGAGGCTCAGGCCGCTCTCGGTCTCTCCGACGAGCAGGTCCTCCTCAAGCCCAACATCCCCGAGGGCGACGAGTGCTACCAGGCTGCCTGCGAGCTCGTTGACGAAGGCTGCGACATCATCTTCGCCGACTCCTTCGGCCATGAGGACTACATGATCCGCGCCGCGAAGGAATTCCCGGAGGTCCAGTTCTGCCACGCCACCGGCACCAAGGCCCACACCGAGAACCTTGCCAACTTCCACAACGCTCTCGCCTCCATCTATGAGGGCAGATTCCTCGCCGGCGTCGCCGCGGGTCTGAAGCTCAATGAGATGATCGAAGCCGGCGACATCACCGCCGAGCAGGCAAAGATCGGTTACGTCGGCGCTTATCCCTACGCCGAGGTCAAGTCCGGCTACACTTCCTTCTTCCTTGGCGCAAGGTACATCTGCCCCAGCGCTACCATGGAAGTCAAGTTCACCAACTCCTGGTATGACGAGGCTCTTGAGAAAGAGGCCGCCAACGCCCTTATCCAGGCCGACTGCGTCCTTATCAGCCAGCACGCCGACTCTCTCGGCGCTCCTACCGCCTGCGAAGAAGCCGGTGTCCCGAACGTCAGCTACAACGGTTCCACCGCTGCCGCCGGCCCCAACACCTACATCGTTTCGTCCAGGATCAACTGGGAGCCCTACTATGAGCTCATCATCAACGCCGTAGCCAACGGTTCCGTTATCCCCGCCGACTGGACCGGCACCTTTGAGACCGGCTCCGTAGAGCTTGCCGAGCTCGGCGCCGCCGCTGCCGAAGGCACTGCCGAGAAGCTTGCCGAGATCGAGGATCAGCTCAAGGCCGGCACTCTCCACGTTTTCGATACCTCCACGTTCACCGTCGGCGGCGAAGCTCTTGACGAGTATCTTGCCGACGTCGACTCCGACGAGGCTTACCAGGGCGACACCCAGGTCGTAATCGACGGTTACTTCGACGAGTCCAACCCGACCTTCAGGTCTGCTCCTTACTTCGACCTCGACATCGACGGCATCACCCTTCCCGTCGCCGAATAATCAAAATCTTAACTGTGCAGGCGGAGCGGCAACGCTTCGCCTGCGGGTTCTTTAGAGCGGAGGAATACCTTGTCAACAGCGGCGCTTGAACTTAAAAACGTAACAAAACGCTTCGGCAACATTCTCGCCAACAACAACGTCAGTCTGACGGTCAACAAAGGCGAGATTTTATCTGTTTTGGGTGAAAACGGAAGCGGAAAAACAACGCTGATGAACATGATCTCGGGCATCTACTACCCGGACGAGGGCCATATCTACATCGACGGCAAGGAGGTCCTGATCCATTCGCCCAGAGACGCTTTCAACCACGGTATCGGGATGATCCACCAGCATTTCAAGCTGGTCGACGTATTCTCCGCCGCCGAAAACATCGCGCTGGGTTTTGACGAGCCCGGCAGGTTCGACCTCAAAGAGGTTTCTAAAAAAGTATCCGAGATAAGCAAAAAATACGGCTTCAATCTCGACCCGAGCAAGAAAATATACGCCATGTCCGTCTCCGAAAAACAGACGGTCGAGATCATCAAGGTGCTGTACCGCGGCGCGGACATACTCATCCTTGACGAGCCGACCGCCGTGCTGACCCCTCAGGAGACCGAAAAGCTCTTCAAAATACTCCGGAGCATGCGCGACGACGGCAAGGCGATAATCATAATAACCCACAAGCTCCACGAGGTGCTTGAGATATCCGACCGCGTGACGATACTCAGGAAGGGCGAATATATCGACACGGTCGAAACGAGCAAAACCAACGAGGCGGAGCTCACCGAGATGATGGTCGGCAAGAAGGTCAGCCTGAACATAGACAGGACCGAGCCGAAGGATCCTCAGAAAAGGCTCACCATACAGAATCTGACGGTCATTTCCCCGGACGGCACGAAAGTGCTCGACAACGTAGGCTTTACCGCAAAGAGCGGCGAGATACTCGGTATAGCGGGCATCGCCGGCAGCGGTCAGAGGGAGCTTCTCGAAGCGGTCGCGGGGCTTCAGAATATAGCGGACGGCAAGATCACTTATTTCGACCCCTCAAGCGGCAAGGCCGAGAGCCTGCGCAACAAGACCCCGCTGCAGATCAGGGACCTCGGCGTCCGGCTGTCCTTCGTTCCCGAGGACAGACTGGGCATGGGGCTCGTCGGCAACATGGACATCACCGACAACATGATGCTCCGTTCCTACAAGTCCGGCAAAACGGTCTTCCTTGAGAAAAAGCCCCCGAAATCCCTCGCGGAAAAGATCGTCGAGGAGCTTGAGGTCGTGACGCCGTCCATCTCCACGCCGGTCCGCCGCCTCTCCGGCGGCAACGTGCAGAAGGTGCTCGTCGGGCGCGAGATCAGCTCGAACCCGACCGTGCTCATGGCTGCATACCCGGTAAGGGGCCTGGATATAAACTCGTCTTACCTTATCTATAACCTTCTCAACAGGCAGAAAGAGAACGGCGCGGCGGTCATCTTCGTCGGTGAGGACCTTGACGTTCTAATCGAGCTGTGCGACTGGATACTCGTCCTTTCCTCCGGCAGGGTCAGCGGAATGATCCCGGCGCGCGGGGCTAAGAAAGAGGAAATCGGACTTATGATGACGGCGAGGGGGAAATAAGCATGCATATCATAAAAAGAGCCGCGATGCCCTCGTGGAAGGCATGGCTCATAAGGCTCGCCGCCATACTGCTGTCACTTATCGTCAGCGGGCTTTTCGTGATGTTCGTCACAAAGCTCAACCCGATCTCCGTTTACATCGAGATGTGGAAGGGCGCCTTCGGCTCCTCGAGAAAGATATGGAACACCGCGCAGGGCACCGCTATACTGCTGTGCATCTCTCTTGCCGTCACGCCCGCGTTCAAGATGCGTTTCTGGAACATCGGCGCGGAGGGGCAGGTCATGGCCGGATGCATCGGCACCGCCGCGGTCATGATCCTCTTCGGCAATAAGCTGCCGACCTTCTGGCTCATGGTCTGCATGGTGGCGGCGTCCGTAGCCTCCGGCATTATCTGGGCGCTTATACCCGCGATCTTCAAAGCCAACTGGAACACGAACGAGACGCTGTTCACGCTCATGATGAACTACGTCGCCATACAGATAGCGTCTTATCTTTCGACCGTGTGGGAGAACCCCGCGGGTTCGGCTCACATCGGCGTCATCAACATGAACACCGGCAAGGGCTGGTTTCCCGCGATCTTCGGCCATGAGCAGACTATCAATATCCTGATCGTCGCGGTCCTGACCGCAGTTATGTTCGTCTATCTCAAATACTCCAAGCACGGGTATGAGATAGCCGTCGTCGGCGAGAGCGAGAACACCGCCCGCTACGTGGGCATGAACGTCAAAAAAGTCATACTTCGCACGATGGCTCTTTCCGGCGCGATCTGCGGTATCGCAGGCCTTATCATAGTCGCGGGCAAGGACCACTCCCTGTCCACCACCTCCGCGGGCGGGCAGGGCTTTACCGCCATAATGGTCTCATGGCTCGCCAAATTCAACCCGCTGATGATGATCCTGACGTCCCTTCTGATAGTGTTCCTCGAGCGCGGCGCCGGCGCCATAGCCACGTCCTTCAGGATAAACGATTCGATCGCGGACATCGTCACGGGCATCATCCTGTTTTTCATCATCGGCTGCGAGTTCTTCGTGAATTACAAGATCGTCTTCGGGAATAAGGGGGCAAAACAATGATCACTACGATAGTCAATTTCCTCCAGAGGGCGATAGTCCAGGGCATCCCGCTGCTCTACGGTTCCTGCGGCGAGATAATCACCGAAAAATCCGGCAACCTCAACCTCGGTATCCCCGGCATAATGTACGTCGGCGCGGTTTCCGGCGTCATTGGCGCGTTTTTCAACGAAAGGATCGCCGGCGACAAGCTGAATCCCTTCTTCGCCGTGCTCGTTCCGCTTCTGTGCTCGCTGCTGGGTTCTCTGCTGATGAGCCTTATCTACGGCTTCCTTACGGTCACGCTCAGGTCGAACCAGAACGTCGCCGGTCTCGCGCTGACGACCTTCGGCGTCGGCGTCGGCAACTTCTTCGGAGGCTCTCTTGCCACGCTGTACGGCGAGGGCGGCGCCCTTTCGCTCAAACGGACGAGCGACTTCTTCAAAACAGCGCTCCCGTTCGCTTCCAAGCTCGGCGATTTCGGCAAGCTCTTCTTTTCTTACGGTTTTCTCGCTTATCTGGCTGTGATAGTCGCTATAGTCGCGGCGATCATCCTCAGGAAAACCCGCGTCGGCCTCAACCTGCGCGCTGTCGGCGAGAGTCCCGCAACTGCCGACGCCGCCGGCATCAACGTCAACCGGTATAAATACTTGGCCATCTGCATCGGCGGTATGATAGCCGGTCTCGGCGGGCTTTACTTCATCATGGACTACACCTGCGGCGTGTGGTCGAACGGCGGCTTCGGCGACAGAGGCTGGCTCGCGATAGCCCTCGTTATCTTCGCGATCTGGAAGCCCGATATGGCCGCTCTGGGCTCGGCTCTGTTCGGCGGACTGTACGTTGTCTACATCTTCATACCCAATCTGTCCAGAAGCTCTCAGGAGCTGTTCAAAATGCTGCCTTATCTGGCTACGATAGTCGTTCTTATCGCTACCTCGATGAGAAAAAAGCGCGAGCATCAGCCGCCTCAGAGCCTCGGACTTGCTTATTTCAGAGAGGACAGGTAATACTGGGGCAACACCGCGCAAACAGCGGCGTATCCTTCATTTCAAGGCAAAAAAAGAGACGCGGCCCTGAACAGCCGCGCCTCTTTTTTATTAGTTGTCAGTTGTCGATTTTTCTTATAAAAATATGCTTGATGTGCGAGTTCTCGGTCGGACGTGAGTCTATCTCGAACTGCCCGGCGGCGGCGAGAAGGGGAGTCAGCTTGCGGAAGCCGTAATTGCGGCTGTCGAAGGACGGGTCGATCTTGAGCAGCAGGTTCCCGACGTCCGCGAGGAAAGCCCATCCGTCCTCGTCCGCCGCGGCGGAAACGGCGTCCGTCAGAAGCTGAGTCACGTCCTCGGGGACCTCGGATTTCTCCTTGGCTTCCTTTGCCGGCGCAGCGGCCTCTTTCGCCTCGGCGGCTTCCGCCTTTGCTCCTCCGGAGCGGCGCCTGGACCTCTTCGAGCCATCGGACTGCTGCTCCTGTTTGTTCTGTTCGCCTGTGGAGCTCTTGCCCGATTGAGTCTGCTTCTGAGCGCTCTGTTTCTTTGCCGGCTGAGCCGCAGTTTTCTTGGAGTCGTTCGCTATAAGGTCAATAAAAATGAATTTATCGCAGGATTGTATGAAGGCGCGGGGCGTTTTCTGCTCTCCGATGCCGATGACCCTTTTGCCTGCCTCGCGCAGACGGGTGCACAGCCGCGTGAAATCGCTGTCCGAGGACACGATGCAGAAGGTGTCGATGTCTTTGGTATAGAGGATGTCCATCGCGTCGATTATCATCGCCGAGTCGGACGAATTCTTGCCCTGAGTATAACTGTATTGCTGTACGGGGTTTATGGCGTTTTCGAGAAGCACGGGCTTCCAGCCGGAAACGAGGCTGCTCGTCCAGTCCGCGTAGATGCGCTTGACCGTCGGCGTGCCGTACAGCGCTACCTCCTCCAGAAGCGGTCTGACGTAGGACGCGGACACGTTTTCGGCGTCGATGAGCACGGCTATGTGGACGTCCGGATCATTCCGGTTTATCTTGTTTTGTATCTCCAATTGATTCAGTCTCCTCAGTAAGTGAGTCGTTTTTTGCTTCGCGGGTCGCGAAGATCTCGATTATCCCTTCGTCGCTCAGAAGCTTTATGAACATGACGGTGAGCGGCAGGATGAATATGCCCAGCGCGCCGAGCACGCGGCCGCCGATGTACATTGAGCAGATGGTGATGACGGGCGACAGGCCTACCTGGCCGGCGACGAGCTTGGGCTCGATCACCTGACGTATGACCGTGATCGCGGCGTAGCCGATCAGAAGGCCTATGCCGAGACCTATCCTGCCGGTAAACAGGCTGTAGACCGCCCAAGGGATGAACACGGTGCCGGTGCCGAGAACGGGGACGATATCGACTATCGCAGTAATGACGGAAATTACGAAGATATAGTTCGAGTCAAAGACCTTCGCAAGCCGCAGTACGGTCAGTATGATATAGACCTCCGTGGCGGTAATGAGCGTTATCAGCGCGTAGGCGCGGAGCATCTTCTTCATCGTCGTGAAAAGGACGCGCTTCGTGTCCTTCAGACGGCGGCCGGTTTTTAAAGGAAGACGGGCAAAAAGCGAATCCTTCAGCGAGTTGTAGTCGATCGTGAAAAAGCAGGCGAGAACGATGCTTACGACGGCGGAGATAAGCATTGTGGGTATCTGCTTCGCCTTTGAGAAAACGCTTGACGGGAGAGAGGACAGAAGCCCTGTCAGAGCGGAAGAGATGCCCTTTGAACCGCCGGACTCGGCGTCGGAAGAACCGAAGTCCGAAATGAAATCCTCGATATACGGCATGACGGTTTCGCTCAGCTTGCCCGGCAGAGCGTCCGAGAGCTTTTCGGAAAGCCCCGCAAGCCAGGCTTTGATGTCGAAATCCTCCGTCGCCTCTCTGATGTACTCGAAAAACGACTTGAACTCCTCATATATCCTCAGCCCCACAAAGACCAGCAGCAGAACGACCGCCGAGGTTATAAGAAGAACGAGCAGAACGGCCCAGAGCTTGCGCGGCAGCTTCGTCTTTTTCGTAAGGAAGTTGACGGGGCGCTGCAGCACGACTCCCAGGAAAAGCGCGAAGAATACCGGAAACAGGACGCCCATTGCCGGGTTCGCGAAGAAATAGAAAAGCCCGATTATTATTCCGAAGAAAAGACAATTGACGACGAATGTCCAGCGTTTCTCTGTTTGTGTTTTCCGTCTCAGAGCGTATTCATCCATCCTGTTTTCAACTCCTGACCGCGCAGGCAACGGCGCTTGCGTTCCGGACGCGACGATGCGGCAGAACCGGCGCCGGACGCACAAATCAGTATAGCACCTTTGAGAGAATGCGTCAACTGTTTGCAAAAAATGGGCAACTTGAAAAAAATGTTGACATTATTTTTCCCATATGGTTTAATTATTACAGATAAGTTGCCTATTTTTAGTGAAAGGAAAGTGGCTTGATGGAATTCGGTGAAAAGGTCAAGGACCTCAGGAAAACAAAAATGCGGATGTCTCAGACCGAGCTGGCGAACATGATAGGCGTTTCGCTCAGGACGGTGCGCAGCTGGGAGATCGACGGCAGGCGTCCCCGCAACCGCGGCGTGTACGCCAGGCTTGCCAAGGCGCTGCAGTGCGACGAGGAGTATCTTCTCGGAGAGTCGAGTGTGCCGCGCAGGGCTCAGCTCGAAACTCTCAGGGACGAGGGCTACCGCAAGGCGGACGAGCTTGTTAAGAGCGCCAAGGTCCTTTTCGCGGGCGGCAGTCTCAGCGAGGACGACAAGGACGCCGTCATGCTCGCCCTGCAGGACGCGTTCGTCCGCTCAAAAAAAAGGCGGGTCGAGATATTCGCGCCGGATTTTGACGGAGGCGCGGAGCCCGGGAACGATGAATAGCTCGGTCCGCATACACTCCGTCGCGCTTCGGGTCAGGAGGACGTACGAGACGAACGACCCTCTTGAGATCGCGCAGGAGCGCGGGCTGAGCGTCGTTTTTTCCTCCCTGACGTCGCCCGTGGGCATGTACGTCGCCCCCGGGTCGGAGAGCGGCGGGTTCATCATCCTGAGCAACTCGCTCGACGACCGTATGACGCGCGTCGTCGCCGCGCATGAACTCGGGCACGAGCTGCTGCACAGGGAGCTTGCCGCAAGGTCGGGTTTTTTCTCGGACGAGACGCTGAGCTTTTCCGGCGCGAAGACGGAGTATGAGGCGAACTGCTTTGCCGCCCATCTCCTGCTCGACAGCGAGGAGGTCTTCGACGCCGCCCGAGAGAACGGTTATGACGTTTGCCAGCTCGCGAGCGTGTTTGACGTCTGCCCCGAGCTCATGTCCATAAAAATAGCCGAAATGGTCACAATCGGCTATAAGCTGCGCCTGCCCGAACAGGTCCGGCCGGACTTCCTCAAGACCGTTGCGAAAGGCTGAAACCGTTATTCCCGCGTTGAACGTATCGAGGTGGGCGACGCCCCGGACCGGAACGCCGTTATGCCGTCGGTTTTTACGGCTGATCGGCCGCGCCGCCGCTGCGGCTGCGGTCCTGTGTTGTTTTTGCCTCGGCGCGCGCGCTTCCGATTCTCGGGACTGGTACTTTTCCGACGGGGCGCTGTTCGTCGGAGCGCAGTCCGCGGCGGCGGACTATGCTTCGCCTTCCGACGCGCCCTGGTCGGAGCTGAGGGATGAGACTTACAGGATCGTCATCGGGCCCGGCGCGAAGCGCGTGGGCAGGTGTGCCTTCGTCGGTTTTTCCGTCCGCGAGGCCGTCCTGCCGGACGGGCTCGAATCAATAGGGAATTACGCGTTCCTGCGCTGCCGTTGTCTCGACTCTCTCGAACTCCCGGACACGCTTATTGAGCTCGGACGCAGCGCCTTCTGCGGGACAGGTATCCGGGAGCTTGCGCTGGGTGAAAACGTCGAACGTGTCGGAGAGAACTGTTTTTATTGTCTGGGCTCTCTTGAAAGAGTCGGGATACGTTCTCTGAAGCCTTTTATAAACGAATCGAGCATAGACGGTTGCCCGGACCTTGCCGAGGTCGTCTATTCCGGGTCGGAGAGCCTGTGGGAAACGAATAAGCTCGGTACGGAGAATATAGACCTTTTCAACGCTCCTTCCATCGTTTTTCTCAACGCCGATCTTCCGGTCGTCAACCTGCTGCCCGGCGCGCTGAAGGGGCTGCACGTAATGACCGTTCTGTCGGTCCTGGCGTTTTTCGGCTTTTTCTGCGCCGCTTCGGCCGCAGGCGTCCTTGTCCGGCGGAAACGCCGTAACTGATACGGGCCGTCCTTTTCCGTTCCGGGATATCGATGGAGTTTTTTTAACAATCTCTTAAAAATGTTATCAAATGATTGACTTTGACAGGCGTCTGGTGCTATTATCTGAATGGAACCTTAAAAAGTAAGGTCATTATCTGTTCTGAGCTGTCGCCCCGTGATCATGACAGAGCATTTCAGATGATTTATATTGACAAAAAGGAGACGAAAAAAGATGAAAAAAGCAAAGACGATGCTCGCTTTACTCATCGCGCTCGCACTTGTTTTCAGCTTCATCCCTCTTTCTGTTGCTGACGACATTCCCCAGCTGCCGATAAACGCCACGACGACGTTGACCGCAACAGGCGATTACGCCGATTTTACGGTCGTTGCGCCTTATGACTGCATGATCACCGTGACCAGCGTCGGCGAAGCCGACACCTACGGCGTGGTCTACGACGCCGAGCACAACGTCATCGCGAGCAACGACGACGGCGGCGAGGGCAGGAACTTTGCCCTTTCCGCTCCGGTCCTCGAGGGCGAGACGGCGTATTTCGGCGCGACGCTCTACGGCGGCGGCGAGGGCGATATCCAGGTCCTCGTCACGGCGGATCCCATCCAGGAGCTGCCCGCCGGCGAGCCTTTCACCGTTTTTGTCGGCGAAGGCAAGACCGTCCTGCTCAAATACGAATGCCCTTACAACCACATTGTATCTTTCACGTCCGATACGGAGTACGACACCAAGGCGTATCTTTATGACGCGGACATGAACCAGCTTGAATACAACGACGACGGCGGCGAAGGCAGCAACTTCCTCATCAACCACGAGTGTGAGGAAGGTGCGACCTATTTCCTCGGCGTTTTCTGGTATGACAGCTCTGCCGCCCGCGACATGGTCGTCCGCGCAGACGCCGAACACGAGTACAAGTCCGAAATAATAAAACAGCCCAACTGCAAAGAAGAAGGCATCAGGCGCTACACCTGCGTTCAGTGCGGCCACTTCTTCGAGATGCCTATCCCGAAGCACCATAACGACGGCGACGGAGACGGCTACTGCGACGGCTGCGGCAATCCGTACTTCGTCGAGCTCGACCTCGCGTTCGTTATCGACACCACCGGTTCCATGGGCGACGACATCGAGTCCGTCCGCGCAAGCATGAAAGAGATCATCGCCGCTCTCGATACCATGGGCCTTGTCTACCGCTGCGCCGTTATCGACTACCGCGATTTTGCCGACAGGACCGGCGACAGCAGAGACTATCCTTACAAGGTCCAGCAGGATTTCACCTGGTATGAGGATGAGATCACCGCCGCCATCGACGGCCTGACCCTCGGCTACGGCGGCGACTCGCCCGAAACAGTTTATTCCGGCGTTATCGACGGTCTTGCCGAGCTCAGCTGGGCCAGCACCTCCAAGAAGGCCTGCGTCATCATGGGCGACGCCGCGCCGCTCGATCCCGAACCCAACACGGGCTATACGCTCCTCATGGCTCAGAACGCGCTTACTGGAATTGATACTCTCGTATCCTATGACGTCGAGCCCGCCTTGGCCGCTTCCCCGGCGCTCGGCCGTTACGGCGCTCCCGCCGACGGTTATTCCGCCATGGCGATCTGCCCGGGCGAGACCATCATGACCTTCACCGTATCTACCGAAAAGACCGAGCCCCTTGCAGAGTTCGCAGACCTTTCCGCCGCTACCGGCGGCACGGCTTATGCCGGATCCGGTGCAGATGCCGGCGCTATGATCGCCTCCATCGTTACCGAGGATCTTCCCGACGCTCTTTACGCTTACGGCCCCGGCGACGTTGACGGCGACAAGGAAGTCACCGCTCAGGACGCCAGAGCAGCCCTTCGTATCGCTCTCAAGCTCGAGGACTACACCGCTGTTCAGTTCAGCGCTGCCGATATCGACCTTGACGGCGAGATCACCGCTCAGGACGCCAGAGCTATCCTCAGAAAGTCCATCGGTCTTGCGTAAGTATCGTTTTCCCGCGGCAGCCTCTTTGAGGGGCTGCCGCCCTTTTTTTGAAAAAAACGGAAAATAGTGCTTGACAAATCCCTTCGGCGACGCTACAATGACGCGGAACAAAGCAGACGCGTCGCGCGGCTCACCCCAGGCTAACGCCGAAGGGTCAATAGATTTCAGTTCACCTTTGTGGGCGGATTTATTGCGCGGCCGTATGCGCGGCCGCGCTTTGTATTTTTTCCGGAGGTGAACGGGTATAGGCATCAAGGATATCCCCATCAACGATCAGATCCGCGTCAGGGAAGTCAGGCTTGTAGGCGCGGACGGGACGCAGTACGGCATAATGAGCATTCAGGACGCAAGGCGCATCGCGGGCGAGAAGGAAATGGATCTTTGTCTCATCGCTCCGCAGGCGGCACCGCCTGTCTGCAAGATTATGGACTACGGCAAGTACAGGTTCGAGCAGCAGAAGCGCGAAAAGGAGCAGCGCAAGAACCAGCACGTCACCGAGGTCAAGGAGGTCCAGCTCTCTTTGAATATCGAGAGCCACGATCTTCAGACGAAGGCGCGCAACGCCCTTAAATTCCTCGGCGCGGGCAACAAGGTAAAGGTAACGATCCGTTTCAGAGGGCGCGAAATGGCGCACCCCGAGCGCGGTATCGACATGATGCTCCAGTTCGCCGAGCTTTGCTCAGAAGTCGGGAATATCGAACGCCAGCCTGTTATGGAGAGCAGGACGATGCTCATGTTCCTCGCTCCCAAACCGACGAAATGAGCTGTCGGCCGCAAGGCTCCGGCGAAATGCACCGGATTTCCGGTACCGTCGGCCGGGCGCCGGGCGGCGCGTGACAAGAATCAATCAGGAGGAATAGAAATGCCCAAGATCAAAACGAACAGCGGCGCCAAGAAGCGCTTCAAGCTGTCCAAGAACGGCAAGCCCATCAGGGCCCACGCCTATAAGTCCCACATCCTGACCAAGAAGAGCACAAAACGCAAGAGGAACCTGCGCAAGACCTCTGTCGCCGACAAGACCAACGAGAAGCAGATCAAGCGTCTCATTCCCTACAAATAATCGGCAAGAAGGAGGCATACAGCAATGGCACGTATCAAAGGCGCGACTATGACGCGCAAGAGAAGGAACAGGGTACTCAAGCTCGCCAAGGGCTACTACGGCTCAAAGCACTCTCTGTTCAAGACCGCGAAGCAGGCGGTCATGAAGTCCGGCAACTACGCCTATATCGGCAGAAAACAGAAGAAGCGCGATTTCCGCAGACTCTGGATAACCCGTATCTCCGCCGGCTGCAAGGCCAACGGGATGAACTACTCCACCTTCATCAACGGGCTGAAAAAGGCGGGCGTTACGCTCAACCGCAAGATGCTCAGCGAGATCGCCATCGCGGACCCCGCGGCCTTTACCGCCCTCTGCGAGCAGGCGAAGTCGGCTCTCAACTAAAACGAGCCGTCCTTTAAGTCAGATATCCCCGCCTCGCGGCGGGGTTGTTGAGTTTTGACGGCGTCTTTGCCGGATAACGACCGCGAAAAAAGGATCCACGGTTTTTATGATACATCTTACAAGCTCTTCGAACGAACGCATAAGGCTTGCCGCAAGGCTGGCGTCCGACGGCTCCGAGCGTAAAAAACGGGGCCTTTTCGTCGTTGAAGGCGAAAAGCTGTGCGCTGAGGCTCTGCGCGCCGGTTATGAGATCGACACGGCGTTCGTTCGTGCCGATCTCGTCGGGCTTGAGTCTCTTGCGCCGGTGATAACCGCGGCGTACAGCGCGTTTTCGGTCGACGAGCGTCTTTGCAGAACGATGTCCGACGCAAAGACTCCGCAGGGCGTGTTCTGCGTGTGCCGCGCGGCCGATGAAACCGATAACGGCGGTATCCCATCGGGCGGCTGTCTGCTTGCGCTCGACAGGGTGCAGAACCCGGACAACCTCGCCGCCTGCGTCAGGACCGCCGAGGCTATGGGCTTTTCGGGCGTCATCGCCGCCGGAGGCTGCGACAGGTACAACCCCAAGGCCCTGCGCGCGTCCATGGGCAGTCTGCTGCGCATGCCCGTCACAGCCGCTGCCGACCTTGCTTCGGAGCTCGAAAAGCTTTCCAATACCGGATTTACGGTCTACGTCTCCGTAGTTGACGGCAAGGCGGAGAGGATAGACGGGCTTGAAAAAAAACGTCCCTGCGTCGTCGTTATCGGCAACGAGGGTGCTGGTGTGAGCGATGAAGTGCGTTCCGCCGCCGACGTTCTTTTTACCATACCCATGCCCGGCGTGACCGAATCCCTCAACGCCGCGGCCGCCGCCGCTATCATAATGTGGGAATTCTCTAAGGCAGCACCGCACAATTAGCGGCGCAGCCCTAAATAAATTCCGATACCGGCAGATTTTACACATATACTGTCAAAATATTCCGAAACGGGCATTTTTCGACAAAAAATCGCAGAATAATCCCGTTTCGGAATTTTCAGTTGACATTTATCTGGATTTTGGGTAATGAAATCCGTAAAAAACAGACGTTATTTTGCTTTTTTTATACAAATCGGGAGCGGCACTCCCGATTTGTATCGACTTTGAGGGGTTTTGTTTTTCAAAAACGGAGGCGGCTTGCTTTTGTTGAATACAAGTGTTATTATTCAGTTCATTACAGCAGGTCGGAATACATATTCCTGACCGGGTTTATAAAAGACGGGGAAGTGATGCAGTGACAGACAAAAAGCTGATCTCGTGGCTGAGGCTTCACGGCGTCATGCGGAGGTTCGAGGCGGACCACCGCAGGCTGCTCTCCGTCTTTCCCGACCCGGAAGAGCTTTTTGCGGCGGGGGAGTCCCCCTTCGAGGTCCGTTCCTGCCTGACGCCTCTCCAGAGACGGGCTGTCTTTGCTTCCGACAGGCGTGAAGCCGAAGAAACGCTTGAGCTTGTCAGGCGGAACAATCTCGTCGTCCTTACGCCTGACAGCCCTTTATACCCGGAGTCTTTGAAAGACCTGAAGGATTTTCCGCTGGCGCTGTTCTGCAGGGGGCAGATCGAATGCCTGTCGGAAAAACCTCGCCTTGCCGTGGTGGGGTCCCGCGACGCGAGCGAATGGGCTCTTGACATGACGCGAGATTTCTGCGAAAATCTCGCCCGCAGGGGCGTGCTGATAATAAGCGGCGGCGCGCTCGGGGTCGATTCGGCCGCTCACAGGGGCGCGCTCGACGGCGGCGGCAGGACCGTCGCGGTCCTCGGCAGCGGCTTCGGCAGCCGTTACCTGATGAGCAACGAAAAGCTGAGGGTAGGCGTTACGGAATCGGGAGCGCTCATGACGGAGCTCTTTCCGTTCGAAAGTCCCACGAAGGGGACTTTTCCGAAACGGAACCGGATAATAGCCGCGCTTTCTAACGGCGTTTTCGTCGCCGAGGCGCGTTATAAGTCAGGCTCCCTAGTGACCGCCCGCAGGGCGCGGGAGCTGCGGCGTCCGGTATTCGTGCATTCGTCCTTTGAAAACGCCGACAACGGGGCAGGCGAGCTGCTTCGGACCGGCGCCACGGGCGTCGCGAAAGCGGAGGATATATCGGCCTTTTTCGCGAAGAACGGATTCGAAACGAAAAGCCCGCGCGAGGACGATCTCCTCCCGGAAGAGCTTCTTAAAGACCTTGACCCGGATGAAAAATCGGTAATGGAGCTTGTAATCCGGAAAAAAGAGGTGTATCTTGAGGACATGCTCGCACTCCTGCCGGATATGTCGCCGGGCGTTCTGACTTTCGTCTGCGCGAGGCTGACAGGCAGAGGACTGCTCGTAAGCGAAGAGGGAAAGTATAAGGCGGGTCGGATGCTTTTTGCCGCCGCACAGTAAAAAAGGTGATCTGAAACAATGTCAAAACTGGTTATTGTCGAGTCCCCTGCGAAGGCGAGGACCATTTCAAAATTCCTCGGCAGCGGATATGAGGTCCGCGCCTCCATGGGGCACGTGCGCGATCTGCGCGCGGACACACTTGCCGTTGACGTCAAAAACGATTTCCGTCCGACGTACACTGTAGTTAAGGGCAAGGAAAAGCTCATAAAGGAGCTCACCGCTCTCGCGGGAAGGAGCTCCGACGTCTATCTCGCGACCGACCCGGACCGCGAAGGCGAAGCGATCTCATGGCATCTGGCGCAGCTGCTGGGCCTTGACGTGAACACAACAAAGCGCGTCAAGTTCAATGAGATCAACAAAAAGTGCGTCACTCAGAGCATGGCGGCCCCGGAGAAGATAGATCTCGACCTGGTCAACGCCCAGCAGGCAAGGCGTATCCTTGACAGGATAGTCGGCTACAGGCTCAGCCCGTTCATCTCGCAGAAGATCCGCAGGGGGCTTTCCGCCGGGCGCGTGCAGAGCGTCGCCGTCAGGCTGATATGCGACCGGGAGGACGAGATACGCGCTTTCGTTCCCGAGGAGTACTGGAGCGTTGAGGCGTCGCTGGGCGTCCCGGGCTCAAACCGCAGGATCAAAGCGCTGCTCGAGTCTGACGAGAACGGCAAGGTCAAGATCGGCAGCGAAAAGGAATACCTTTATTATAAGGATCTTCTCGAAGACGCGGTATACACCGTCGCGAGCGTCAAGAAGGGCGTTCGCCGCCGTCAGCCCGCGCCGCCGTTCATCACTTCGACCCTCCAGCAGGAGGCGTCGAAACGCCTCGGCTTCCCGGCGAAACGGACCATGAAGGTCGCCCAGGAGCTTTACGAGGGCGTGGACGTCAAGGGGATAGGCTCGATAGGTCTCATCACCTATATGAGGACCGACTCCCTGAGGATCTCGGAGGAATCCCGCGCCGCCGGCAACGAGTATATAAAAGAGCATTTCGGCGAAAAATACCTTCCCGAAAAACCCCGCTACTATAAATCTAAGGGCTCGAACGTCCAGGACGGGCATGAGGCGATAAGGCCGTCCAATCCCGCGCTTTCCCCCGAACAGCTCGCGGGGTCGCTGACGAACGAGCAGCTGAAGCTGTATTCGATGATCTGGCGCAGGTTCCTGGCGAGCCTTATGGCAAACTGCGTGCAGGATACCATCAAGGCCCAGTTCGAGGCTGCCACGCCCGAGAACAGGGAAAAGGGCAAGATATGCGTGTTCGGTGCGAGCGGTTATTCGGTAAAGTTCGACGGCTACACGGTTCTGTATGACGACAACGCCGACGAGGAAAAGGGCGAGAGCAACCTCGGGTCTGTCAGCGAGGGCGAGGTCCTCAAGCTCAGAAAGCTCGAGGGGCTCCAGCACTTTACCCAGCCGCCCGCAAGGTATACCGAAGCATCGCTGATCAAGATGCTCGAGGACACAGGCGTCGGCAGGCCCAGCACCTACGCGTCGATCATATCAACCGTGCTCGACAGGGAATACGTCGTCAGGGAGCAGAAATCGCTCAAGCCCACGGAGCTGGGCGAGACGACGAACGCGCTGCTGAAAAAATGCTTCCCCAAAATAGTCAACACGAAGTTCACCGCGGGGATGGAAACGCAGCTCGACGAGATAGAGGCGGGCAAAGAGGACTACGTCCGTATGCTTCAGGAGTTCTACGACGATTTTGAGAACACTCTGTCCAGAGCGAAGGACGATATGCAGGGGCAGAAGCTGACTCTTGAGAGCGACAAGACCGATATACCCTGCCCGAACTGCGGCAGGATGATGATGATCAAGGTCGGCAGGTTCGGCAAGTTCCTTGCCTGTCCCGGTTACCCGGAGTGCAGGACCACCATGCCCTACGTTGAGACAACGGAAGCAAAATGCCCCGTCTGCGGCAGCGGCGACGTCGTCGGCAAACGCTCTAAAAAGGGCTACCGTTTCTACGGCTGCTCAAACTGGCCGGACTGTTCGTTCGTGACCTGGGACAAGCCTTCCTCCGGCGTCTGCCCGGACTGCGGTAGCAGTCTGTTCACCACGCGCGGCGGCGTGACGCACTGCCTCAGGGAGGGCTGCGGCTATACGGCTCAGAAACGTCCCGGCGGCAAGAAGTCCGGTCCTTCCCAGTCGGATGAGTAAGCCGACAGTCGCCGTCATAGGCGCGGGCTTCGCCGGGTGCGAAGCATCGTACCGCCTCGCGCGGCGCGGGTTCGACGTCGCTTTATATGAAATGAAGCCGAAGAGGTTCTCTCCGGCGCATTCTTCCGAAAACCTCTGTGAGATCGTCTGCTCGAATTCCTTCAAGGCAAAAAGGGTCAACAGCGCCTCCGGGCTGCTGAAGACCGAGATGCGCCTTATGGGGTCTCTTTGTCTGCGCTGTGCCGATCTCTGCGAGGTCCCTGCAGGCGGCGCGCTGGCCGTTGACAGGGACGTTTTCTCTGAGCTTGTGACGAAGGAGATCGTTTCCGCCGACGTTCCCGGCAGCATCAGGATCGTTCGCGAAGAGGTTTCTTCTCTTCCCGAGGCGGATCTTGTGATCATTGCCGCCGGCCCGCTCATATCGGACGCGCTTGCAGAGACGGTGCGCGGCCTGACGGGCGGCTTTTTGTCTTTTTACGACGCTGCCGCTCCCATCGTGGCGGCCGACAGTATAGATATGAGCCGCGCCTTTACCCAGTCGCGCTACGGGCGGGGCGGCGAGGACGACTATATCAACTGCCCGCTTGACAAAGAAGAGTACGGGCTGTTCATCTCCGAGCTTGCAGGCGCGGAACGGGCTGTCGTTCACGAGTTTGATAAAAAAGAGATATACGAGGGCTGTATGCCCATTGAGGTGCTCGCTTCAAGGGGGACCGACGCCGCGAGATACGGTCCGATGAAGCCTGTCGGGCTGACCGACCCCGCTACGGGCCGCCGTCCGTGGGCGAACGTCCAGCTCAGGCGCGAGAACGCCGAGGGCACCATGTACAACCTCGTCGGTTTTCAGACGAACCTGAAGTTCTCGGAGCAAAAGCGCGTTTTCGGGCTCATCCCTGCCCTGAAAAACGCCGAATATGAGCGGTACGGCGTGATGCACAGGAACTCTTTCCTTAACTCGCCGGGACTCCTTGAGGCAGGCTGTGTTCTGAAAAACGACAGACGCATACTTTTCGCGGGGCAGATAACCGGGTGCGAGGGATATATGGAGTCCGC
>JAILDS010000032.1 GCA_024689165.1 Clostridia bacterium | reverse complement strand
CTCACCGCGCGCCATACGCAGACTGATCTTGCCGGCCCATGAGCCGATCCCTATTTTTGCCATTTTCTTTTCTCCTCTCTCATTTATCCTCAGCAAGCTCTATGCCCTTGTCAAGAGCTTTGATATTCATCTCCAGCACGGCGAGCTTTTTGCCGAACTTGCGCTTGAGCGCTTCGGCAAGGAACATCCTGGAAATGACTCCGGTCGCTCCCGCGAGTATTCCCAGAAGGATGATGTTCGCGGTCCTGGGGTCGCCGAGAGCGAGCGCGACGTCGTCGACCGGAACGGCGATGACCTTTATGTCGCTCCTCTCGTATGGGTTCGCTATCCTGTTCGCGTTGGCGACGAGCATCCCGCCGGGCTTCAGGTCGCCGATGAACTTGGCGTAGGCGAGCTCGTTCATGCAGATGAGCGTATCGCACTGCTTCGGCAGGGGCGAAACGACAGCCCCGTCGTCAACGACTACGGTGCATTTCGCGCTGCCTCCGCGCTGCTCGGGGCCGTACTCGGGCAGATACGTCGCGTGCAGGCCCATTTCGATAGCAGTGTTGGCGAGCGTGATGCCCGCGCTCATGATTCCCTGGCCGCCGGAGCCGGAAAACACAAACGATTTTTTCATTTGACTTCAGCCTCCTTGTCGCGGTAAACGCCGGGCTTGAAATAGGGTATCGTGTTCTCGTTCATGTATTCGAGCGTGTCGAGCGGCGACATCTTCCAGTTGGTCGGGCAGTTCGTCAGCAGCTCGATGAACGTGAAGCCCTTGCCCGCGAGCTGGTACTCGAAAGCCTTTTTAATTCCCGCTCTCGCCTGGTTTATCCCCTTGGGGGAATTCAGGGCGAACCTGGCGATATACTGCGGCGCCTCAAGCGTGTTGAGCAGCTCGCACATACGCATCGGGTAGCCCGCGACGGCGGGATCCCTGCCGTAAACGGTGGTGGTCGTCTTCTGGCCGATGAGCGTCGTCGGCGCCAGCTGGCCGCCTGTCATGCCGTAGGTCTGGTTGTTGGCGAAGATGACCGTGAAATTCTCGCCCCTGTTGGCGGCGGAGACTATCTCCGCGAGTCCGATCGCCGCGAGGTCGCCGTCGCCCTGGTAGGTGAACACGAGTCTTTCTGGATTGGTGCGTTTGATGCCGGTCGCGCTCGCGGGAGCTCTGCCGTGCGCCACGCCGAGAAAGTCGCCCTTCCAGTAAAGGAGGTTGAGCGCGGAGCAGCCGACGGAAATGACGTTTATGGAGTTGTCCTCCTGCCCGAGCTCGCAGATGACGTCCGAAACAAGCCTTGTGGCGAGGGAATGCAGGCAGCCAGGGCAATAACCCGAGGGAGCGTCGGCGATAAGGTTCGATCTCTTGTACTCAGCCATTGTTCTCGCCTCCTTCGATAAAGCCCTCAATTGCCTCGAGCACGCCGTCGTCGTCGAGGAGCACTCCGCCGGAGCGCCCGTACTCGTATACCGGGCAGCGTTCCATGACCTGGAGCTCGATATCCTCGCGCATCTGCGCGGGCAAGGTCATTTCGATGTCGATTATTCCCTTGACGCGGGAATAATCAAGGTTTCTGAGATTGCTCTTCGGGAACGGGAAGAGAGTTATCGGTCTGAGAAGCCCGATCTTGACTCCCCTCGCACGCAGGGTATCGACAGCTTCCTTCGAAACGCGGGCCGCGATACCGTAGGCCACGATAACGTACTCCGCGTCGTCGAGCATGTATTCCTCGACCTTGACGTCGTCCTCCCAGGACTTGTACATCTCGCCCGCCATGGCGTTGAGGCCCTCGAGTATGGGCTCAGTATAAATCGGCGTGATATTGCCCTGCCAGTCGCGGCCGTTGCGGCGCGAAAGGCTCCACTCAGGCGGCTCGTCAAGCTCCTTCATGGGCGGGAGCTCGACCTCCTCCATGATGTTGCCCAGACAGCCGTCCATAAGCACGAAGACGGGGTTTCTGTCGCGCTCGGCGTAATCCCACGCCTCATAGAGCACGTCGACCGCCTCCTGAGCGGAATACGGAGCGAAGACCATCGCGTGGAAACCGCCGTGGCCGAGGGCTTTGGTAGCCTGAAGATAGTCTGACTGAGCGGGCTGTATGGAACCCAGACCGGGACCTCCGCGGCTGATGTTGACTATGACAGCGGGCAGCATCGCGGCGGCAAGGTAGCTGATGCCCTCCGCCTTAAGGCTGATGCCGGGACCGGAGGAGCTGGTCATCGCGCGCGTGCCCATGGCAGCGGCGCCGTAGACCATATTGACGGACGAGATCTCGCTCTCGCCCTGTACGAACACGCCGCCGACCTCGGGCAGACGCCATGAAAGATACTCGGGTATCTCATTCTGGGGCGTGATGGGGTAACCGGCAAAGAAGCGGCAGCCGGCGCGGACAGCGGCCTCTGCGATAGCCTCGTTGCCTTTCATGAAACGCTTTTCACCCATCGTTCTCCCCTCCTTTCCCAGGGAGCTCTATCGCGCCCTCGGGACAAACGGTCGCGCAGACGGCGCAGCTTATGCAGTTGTCGGGATCGCTCAATTCAGGGTAAAAGAAACCTCTTTTGTTTCTGGTTTTTCCGATAGACAGGACCTGCTTAGGGCAGAAGCGGACGCAGTAGCCGCAGCTCTTGCAGAGGATCGGGTTAATTTCAACCATTGTATCATCTCCATTGAAAGAGTCCGGAAATCAGTTGTAACGAAAAACGCCTTCAGAAAACGTTTCCCGCGAACACAAAGGCATGATAGCACAAGCAGAACAATAAATCAACAAAAACTTGACACAAAAAAGACAAATTTGTGTCAAGTTTTGTTTAACAAACATTGTTTATCCCATATATACGCCGTCAGTCGGCTTCTGCTGGGTCAGTTTCATGAAATCGACCTTCATGAGCGGTGTCTGCGGAAGCTCCTTGAGGAACACTATATCTCTGGGGACGTAGAATTTGGAAAAGCTCTCATCAAGTGTGCTGCGGATAATCTCCCTGTACTCCTCAGGGTCGCCGGGCTTTTTGAGCGAGCAGTAAAGCCTTACGATGCTCCTGCCGTTCTGCCAGCCCTGCACCGCGCAGGATTCCTTTATAAAGTCAAGCTCTGTGAGCTTCTTCTCTATATCGGTCGGGTAAACGTTGTACCCGGCTATTATTATGACTCTTTTTTTCCGACCGGTGAAGAAGAAGTACCCGTCCGCGTCGCGGTAGCCGAGGTCGCCGGACTGGACCCACTTCACGCCGTCGGGATCGGTATAAAGCCCCAGATCCTCGGGTCCGTCCTTGGTGTAGTAGCCGGACATGATAGTCGGGCCGGAAACACAGATCTCGCCGATCTCGCCGTCCGGGAGCTCGTTGTGCTCATCGTCGCATATCCTGACGTTGACGCCCCTCAAAGCCTTACCGATAGAGCCCTCTCTGTAATCGGTGTTAGAGTTGGTGCAGCAGACGGAACCTATCTCGGTCAGCCCGTAGCCCTGCCTGAGCCGGCCGACCGCGCCCCACTTTTCAAAATAGGAGTTGAACTCGTCGAGGAAAGCCGTCGTGACGTCGTCGCCGCCGCAGAACATGAGCCGTATGTTCTTCAGCCAAGGCCCGTCGAAGTGCTTGTCGCGCATGAGCTTGTCGAACATCAGCGGGATGCCGCCGAAGCCGACAACGCGGTTCTTGCGCATGAGCTTTGTGAACAGCTTCGCGTCGAACTGCATCATGGGGATTATCCTGGCGCTGTTGCAAAGGGCCATGTGGATGGCGACGCACAGACCGAAGCAGTGGAACATGGGCAGGACTATGACCTCAGCCTCCTCGCCGGGGGCGTGTATCTCATCGAGGTCGCTGACTCGCTGAACGAGCTCGTTTATCGCGGTGCCGGTGAGCTTGATCGTCTTGCTCTTGCCGGTCGTCCCGCCGCCGTTGAGGTATACCGCCGTGTCGCCGCCGTTGCCGTGCAGCACCGGGCAGGAGGCGTGCATGGAGATCGCGTCGGAATAATAGGTCGCGCGCTTGAATTTCGGGAACACGGCGTGAGCGATGTTCTCACCGACCTTCGTCCCGAAGCCCTTGAGACCCGCAGAATAGTCGCTCGAACGGCAGACGATGCACGGCAGACCTGAGTCGTTGATGGTCTTCACGTGATCCTTCGCGAGAATGTCGAGCACCATGACGCCCTTGGCGCCGACGTCCTCAAGGGTCTCCTTCAGGAACTCAGTGCTCATCAGCGGGTGCACGAAGTTGCCGATGACGCCGATGGAGTTGAGCGCGTAGAACGCAAGGATTCCCTGGACCGTGGTGGGCATGAACACCGTGTAGACGTCGCCCTTTTTGAGCCCGAGCTCCTTGGAAAAATATGCGGCGAGAGCGGCGATGTCGGCAAACATGCGGCTTTTGCGGTATCTGACGCCGAAATGCTGCATCATCCAGACGTCGGGATATATAGAAGTACAGCGCTGAAGGTATTCGCAGCAATTGTAATCTTTGACTTCGGGTAACATAACTCCCCCTTGGCAGGCAATACCGCACATGCGGGTTTTTGAAACATATTAAAATCAAAATATTAAGAGAAAAACTATTTTGTATGAATACATTATGAATTTTTTTTGTATTGATTTCCGTCTGCGTTTTTGTTATGATTTCGGAGAAATAAGGCTCTTTATCGTGCCGAGACAGAAAGGATACCTGATCGTATGATGAAAATAGGCGTTATACCGAATTCCTTCGGCGTACCGTTCAAAGAAGCAGTCGACCTTGCCGTCAGCGTTGGCGCAAAGGGGCTGCAGCCCTACGTCACGGGCGGCGAGCTCTGCCCCGAAAGGCTGTCCACCCAGGACAGGAAGGATCTGCTCAGCCTCGTCACCGGCAAAGGGCTCGTTTTCTCCGCGCTGTGCGCGGATTTCGGGCTTGAGTTCGACGCGCCGGAAATCAACCCGATGGGCCTTCAGCGCACCATGTGGATGATGGACCTCGCTAAGGACCTCGGAACGAACATCATCACCACGCACATCGGCCACGTCCCGGACAACGTCAACTCCGCCGAGTACGCGAACATGGTCAAATCCATCGAGACCCTCGGCAAATACGGCGACGAGATCGGCGTTGTCTTCGCAACGGAGACCGGCCCCGAAATGGCGAAAAACCTCAAGGCGATGCTCGACTGCGCCGACACGAAGAGCGCGAAGGTCAACCTCGACCCGGCGAACTTCGTCATGGTAGCCGGGCAGGACCCCGTAGAGGCGGTGCACATCCTCAAGGACTATATCGTCCACACCCACGCCAAGGACGGCATCAAGTTCAGGAGCGGGACCGGATATCAGGAGCTGCCTCTGGGCGAGGGCGGAGTGCCCTTCCCGGAATATCTCGCGGCCCTGAAGGAGGTCGGCTACGACGGCTTCCTGACCATCGAGCGCGAGTGCGGCGCGGACCGTTACGGCGACATCAAAAAGGCCGCCGATTATCTCAAAGCAAGACTTGAGGAGATGTATTGATATGGCTGTTCTTGCAGGTATTATCGGCTGCGGCGGGATCGCCCACAACCACGCGCACGGCTACATCCACAGCGGCAAAGACGTAAAGCTCGCCGCCTGCTGCGATATAGATATTGAAAAGGCGAAACGCTTCGCGGAGGAATTCGACATCCCCCATTTTTACGGAAGCTGCGAGGAGATGCTCGCCGCCGAGGAGCTCGGGCTCGTCAGCGTCTGCACGTGGAACTCCGCGCACGCGCCCTGCACCATAGCCGCTCTCAACGCCGGCGCGAACGTCATCTGCGAAAAGCCGATGGCTATGAACGCCGCCGAGGCAAGGACCATGGAAAAGGCGGCGCAGGACAACAGGAAGCTGCTCATGGTCGGCTTCGTGCGCCGCCAGGGTGCCGACGCCAGGACCGCCAAAAAGCTCATTGAGGACGGCGTCCTCGGAGAGATATACTACGCCAAGGCCCAGTATCTGCGCCGCTGCGGATTCCCCGGCGGCTGGTTCGGCGACTCCTCCCGCTCCGGCGGCGGCCCTCTCATCGACCTCGGCGTACACGTAATCGACCTCGCCCGCTACGTCATGGGCTGCCCGAAGCCGGTCAGCGTTTACGGGATCACCGACTACCGCCTCGGCTCCCGCTTCGACCTGAGGATGGCTTCCTGGGAGGCGCACACGAAAGAAAGACCTGTCTTCGACGTCGAAAACCTCGCCCTTGCGATGATAAAGTTCGACAACGGCGCGACGCTGCAGGTCGAGACGAGCTTCAACCTCAACCGGAAGGACGACGTCGGTTCGATGGAGATCTACGGCGACAAGGCGGGGCTGAACCTCGACAATTTCGAGCTTTACACCACCTATGACGGGCTCAACGCCAACGTGAATCTTCTCAACACCGGAAGCTTCCATTTTTCAAACGACTTCGACCGTGAGATCGCTCACTTCATCGACGCCGCAGCCGGCGAGACGGAGTGCATAGCCCCGGCCCGCGACGGAGTCGTGCTTATGGAGATACTCGACGCCGTATACGCCTCCGCGAAGTCCGGTCAGGTCGAGATGATGGGGTAAAAATGCATAACAGCGAATATATACAGTCATTCATGAAAAGGTACCGTTACCCCGAAAAGGCGATCGATACCTTTACCGCGATCGAAAAACGGCTCGACGCGGAGCCGGACTTTGCCGCCGCCTTCGACCCTCTCGTCGATGCTTACGGCAAGACCGACTGCCCGGACAGACGCGGCGTGCTCGACAAAACCGAAGAGCTCGCAAGATCGCGCGGGATAAACGAGTATTCCATGCTCTTCGTTCTCCTTATGAACGCCTCCCGCGAGCTTCTTGAAAACTACCGCGCCGCCGGTTTGGATGAGGCTGTTTTCTGGGACACGATGGACGACCTTCGCTGCAAGCTGCTCGAGTGCCTTGCCTGCAAAGAGGTCGCCGGCACGTTCGTTGCCGGCTGGTTCGGCGGCTTCTACGACATGAGGATGTTCAAATACGGCAGGTTCGAGTTCCATCTGACCGACTACGGCTTCGACATCCCGTTCACGACAAAGTGCGGCGTCCACCTCAAAAATGGCGACGTCATGGTCAATATGCACATCCCGTCGACGGGCGTGCCGCTGACCGACGACGTGAGGCTCGACTCCTACCGCCGCGCCTACAAGGCCTTCAAACAGTACTTCCCGGACAAGCCCTTCGTTTTCTGCTGTTCTTCATGGCTGCTTTACCCGGAGCACAGGCAGTTCCTGCCGGAAAAGTCGAACATACTCAGATTCATGAGCGATTTCGAGATCGTCTCATGGGAAGAGGGCGATCATTTCGGGGACGCATGGAGGATCTTCGGCAAATATGCCGAACTGCCCCCCGAGCAGCTCCCGACAGACACGTCTCTCCGCCGCGCATACGCGGACAGGCTCGCCTCGGGCAAGCCCACGGGCAACGGCTTCGGAGTTTTCGTTTTCGACGGCGAGAACATAGTCAGATAAAGGCCCCGGATACAACAAAACACTTTGCGGCGCGCCTCCTTCCGGAAGCGCGCCGCAGCTCTTTTTATGCTGAATGCCGTCGGCGATCCGCCGTTACCCATTCATTCCCGTTCCGCACAGTCGGAACACAGCCCGTAAAACACCGTGCGCATAGGGTTGAGCGAAAAGCCGTGATGCTCGTAAAGATGCCGCTGTATGCCGTCGAGCTCGGAGCATTGAAGATGTATAAGCCTGCCGCAGCGGACGCATTTACAGTGGAAGCAAGAGTTTTTCGCGACGTGCGAATCCTTGCCTACGTACTCAAAGCACGCGGGACCGACGCCGTCGAGAGTGTATTTGTTGACGACGCCCTCGTCGACGAGCTTGTCGAGCTGGCGGTAGACGGTGGTCTGCCCGATCTCATCCCCGTTGTTCCTGAAATGCTCGCAGACGTCGTTGACGGTTATGTGCTTCCCGGGAACGGCAAGAAGGAACTCGATAAGCTGTTCCCGCTGCCGGGTCATGTACTGCGTTTTACGGTTCATCTTCCGCCCCTTTCTCTGCTTTTCATGCTTTATTCTAACCACACGAACAAAGAATGTCAAGTAAAATGAAAATTATTTTCAAATTCCTGTTGACAATACGGATTTCGGTGGTAATATGAAAATGGTTTTCACTTTACCGAAGCCGAACATCCGCACGGGAGGATCTTTCCCATGAAAAAAGCATTCTGCGCCGTTCTGGCGCTCTTAACGCTCTGCGCCGCGCTTGCCGCCTGCTCCGGCGGCGGCGAGTCCCCTGCAACGACAGCAGCTGATCCCTCCGGGAAGATCAGCGTCGTAGCCACGGTTTTCCCAGTCTACGACTGGGTGCGCAGCGTGATCGGCGCCGATAACGAATCGTTCGACCTGACCATGCTGCTCGACAGCGGCGTCGATCTCCACAGCTACCAGGCTACGGCCAAGGACATCATGAAGATCTCCGAGTGCGACCTTTTCATCTACGTCGGCGGGCAGTCGGACAAGTGGGTGTCCGACGCGCTGAAAAACGCGGTGAACGAAAACATGATCGTGCTGGACCTGATGGAGCTCCTCGGCGACATGGTCAGGGAAGAAGAGCTCGTCGAGGGCATGCAGGGCGAAGAGGAAGAGGAAGAGGAAGACACGGAGGAAGACGGACCTGAATACGACGAGCATATCTGGCTGTCTCTGAAAAACGCCGTAAAATGCTGTGAAAAGATCGAGTCTGCGATAGAAGAGCTCGACCCGGCAAACGCTGCTGTCTTCAGAGCAAATACCGACGATTACATTTCCCGTCTCGAAGGGCTTGACGCCGAATACGCCGCCGCCGTCGAAGCCGCTCCGCGCAAGGTCCTGCTTTTCGGCGACAGGTTCCCGTTCCGCTACATGACGGACGATTACGGGCTCGATTACTACGCTGCTTTCGTCGGATGCTCCGCGGAGACCGAAGCGAGCTTTGAAACAATAATGTTCCTCGCCGGCAAGGTCGACGAGCTCGGTCTTGACTCCGTCGTTTGCATCGAGGGTTCGGACTGTTCCCTCGCGGAAACGATAATAAACAATTCGGCTTCAAAAAGCGCGAAGATCGTCACGATGGACTCCATGCAGACCGTCACTGCAGCGAAGCTAGACTCCGGAGCGGATTATCTCGGGATCATGCAAAAGAACCTCGACGCGCTGAAAACAGCTCTCGGATAAGCTGCCGGACATTTCTGCCGTACACGCGGGTGCGCACACCCGCGTTTTTTGTTGACAAGCGGTTCCGTCACGGATAAAATGGATAAAAATACGGCAAATGGGGTGGACAGGCGCATGAGCTGTTTCTTTTCGAGGATAGCGGCGGTATTCACGTGTATATCGATCCTTTTTTCATCCGGCGCGGCTTACGCGGTCAGATTTCTTAAAAATCTCGACGTCGGGCCCGCAGAATACCCCCGTGCAGCGGTCGCCGCAGAAAAGATCATACTGCTCCCCTACCCGGACGCTGCTTCGGCTCTGACCGTTGGCTCGCTTCAGGGTGTTCTTGCCAACGCGAGCAAAACCCAGCTTCTGATAAAAGACGGCGCCTGGCAAAAATACCTGCCTTATATCGACGCGGATATCTCGGAAGCCCGTCCCGACGGCGGGTCATGGGACGTTCCCTCTCTGCTCGGCAAATTCTCCTCCGTACTCAACGGATACGTTTTGTGCGACGACGCGGGGGCTGCGGCTGCGGTAACTGTGGCAGGCGTCCTTCAGGCAGTGATCATCCCCGAACAGCTTGAGGCGGCGGCCGTCGGAGCGGGGCTCGAAAAGCTCGAGGACGTCCGTGGCTGGGACGACTCAAAACTGCGCGGCAGCGTTTACTGGAGACGCGTCAACGACAAAACGGCGGTCGAACAGCCCGTTTCCCTTGCGCCGAAGCTCGTTGACCTGGCGGTGATGGCGGGCGCTTATTTCGGTTTTTCCGACTCCGATGACGCGAAAGCTCACAAAAAGCTGTTTTCGTTCCTTAAAGACAACTCCGTTGTTTTCGGCTGGAACAACACGCTGGGCGAATATAACACCGTCCGCACGCTCTCCGAGCTCAACGTCTGCCTGATACCGGCGGACCACGGGTGCAATTATTCCACGCTGTCGGGTCTCGGCGGCGAAGCCCTCGTTCAGAACGTCCGCGGCAGCGCCGTGGAGGCTTCGCAGGCGCACACCGTCTGCCTCGTCATGTCGGACGGAGACAATCTCCAGTGGATAACGTCGATGTTTGACGACGGCGCCCACTACGGCTCACAGGTGCGCGGCAGCTTCGCCATGGGCTGGGGGCTCCCGGCGTCCATAGGCTCCGTCGCCGCGCCGATGGCCGAATATCTTTATGACGCGCAGACCGAAAACGACGAATTCATAACACAGATAAGCGGTCTCGGCTACACCTTCCCGTCGAAGTGGAACAACTCCGCCGCGCTGAATGTCATGGCGGACGGGCTTGCGGAGCAGATGGCTCTCAACGGCTCGCGCGTCGCGTGCGTGCTTGACGACGGCGGGTTTGACTCGAAAGCCCTCGACGTTATCGTCTCCCGCGACGGGATAGACGCGCTGTTTTACTTTGATTATTCGGATTACGCCGGCATGAAAGGGGCGGTAAGGACCGTTTCCGGCAAGCCCGTTATCGCCGCGAGGCACAAGCTGTGGAGCGGCATTTCCGGCTGTTCCCCCGAGGAGATAGCCGCTTGCGTAAACGCCGCGCCTACGGCCCCCTCCGACCCGGATTCATATTCATTGATAGTTATACACGCGTGGTCGGGGCTCGACGGAAACGGCAGCTTCGTCCCTTACGGCGACACCATGGCCGCAGTCGAAAAGCTCGTATCGCTGTTCGACTCCGACGTCAGACTCGTCACGCCGTCGGAATTCGTTTCGCTTATCTCCGGAACAGACGGTTGACGGGAAAGGACCTCAGATGACCGCTGATTACATAACCTTCGGCTGCAAGGTCAACGTATATGAAACCGAGCAGATAAGGGAGCTTCTGTTTTCCGTCGGCTTCACTCCCGCCGAAGACGGGAACGCCGACGTTTATATCGTCAACTCCTGCGCAGTCACCGCCCAGAGCGCCGCAAAGGTGCGCCGCAGGCTGTCTTCCCTGCGGCGCGAACACCCGGAAAGCGTTATCGTTCTGACAGGCTGTCTGGGTCAGGCTTTCCCCGACGCCGCAGGGCTGCTTAAAGACGCTGATATCGTTACCGGCAACAAAAATAACGCCGCTCTCCCGGACCTTGTCGACGAGTTCCTGAAGACCCGCGAGAGGATAGTAAGGATAGAACCTCACGAGAAGGGCGAGGATATCGGCCTTGCCGGCATAACCCGCAGCGAGGGCCACACAAGAGCGTTCGTCAAGATCCAGGACGGCTGCGACAGGTTCTGCTCATACTGCATCATCCCCTACGCCCGCGGCAGGCAGCGGTCAAGACCGATCGCAGAGCTGAGAAACGAACTCGGCGCAATACGCGCCTCCGGCTATAAAGAGGTCGTTCTTACAGGCATCAACCTGACGGCATACGACGGAGGCGACGGGGCAGACTTCGTCACCGCCGTTTCCGCCGCGTCTTCGGCGGGCTTTGAGCGCGTCCGGCTGGGTTCGCTCGAGCCCGACGATATAAGCGCGGAACAGATCGGAAGGCTTGCCGCGATCGACGGCTTTTGTCCGCATTTCCATATATCCCTGCAGAGCGGGAGCGACGCCGTCCTCAAAAAGATGAACAGGCGTTACACCGCCTCGGACTTCAGCGATCTCGCAGGCAGGCTAAGATCTGCGTTTCCGGACTGCGCCCTGACCACGGACGTGATATGCGGTTTTCCCGGCGAAACAGACGCAGACTTCGCCGAAACGCTGGCGTTCGTCAAAAAGATCGCCTTTGAAAAGGTGCACGTTTTTCCTTTTTCCGCCAGGGAAGGAACGCCCGCGGCAAAATTCGCTCAACAGATCCCCAAGGCCGTCAAAACGGAAAGGTGCCGGCTTCTGAGCGAATGCGCGAACGAGCTCCGGCGGGATCATTTCATGAGCCTCGCCGGGAAAACCCTCCCGGTCCTGCTCGAAAGCAGGCGAAACGGCGTTTATAAGGGCTATACCGAAAATTACACGCCCGTTGAGGCGCCGCATCCCGACGGCGGTCTCACGGGCGAGATAGTTCAGGTCGATATCATCGGTTCACGCGGCTGCGACGTCTGTACGGGAAAGCTCCGTTTATAAGCGCGCCTGATTGCGCGGCCGATCTTCGGTTTTCTACGCGTCAAGAAGCTCTTCCCAGTACGGTTTTCCGTCCTTTATGAGCACCCTGCTGTTCATGGTATGAGTCGCGAAATTGCGGGGGCGGATAAGGACCCTGTCGTCATAGACCTCGAGGACGAGCCCGATCCCCATAGAGCGGTCGTCGCCGTGATGGTTGCCGCAGGCAAGAGACGGCAGGTTTATAAGCGTCAGCGAGCCCTCTTTTTCAAAGCTTGAGTAGCCGTCCTCGGCCATGCGCTTCTCTCCGCCGAGGCCCATGTGCGAGTGTCCGCTGAAATAAAACACCTTCGGGTACTTTTTGAGGATCTCAGCGAGTTCGTCGGATTCCGTGCCGACGCCGCCCTCCATCGGGTCGGTGCACGTACCGCTCCTGTCCCAGGTGACGGGCAGCCCGTGCCTGCCGTTGAGGCTCTGGTGGCAGAAAACGAACGCGGGCTTCCCGCCGGTCTCTGTCAGTTCGGCGTCGAGCCAGGCAAGCTGCGCTTCGCCCAAATGCGCTTCGCATCCCGCGTCCTCGGTATTTCCCAAAAAGATCAGTTTATAACCGTTCACCGTGTGGGAAAACCACGTCTTGTCGTGGTTCGTCCCACATATTTTATTTGAGTAAAGAAGATAGTTGTTAAGAGCCGCGTCAAAACCGCCGTCGTGCCACAGGTCATGGTTGCCGACGGTCAGGAATATGTTCTCTGCGGGTCTGACGCCGCGGAAGCACTTGCGGACGAGCTCCCAGTTTTCGATAGAGCCGCGCGAGGTCGTATCGCCGACGGTTATATACGCGTCGACCGGGACGGCCGCCTTTGCGCTGTCCTTCAAAGACTGCGTCAAAAACCACATCGGGACCTTAGGTACCGGGTGTTTGACGTCGATATGGTTATCGCTCGTTATCACGCACACGAGCTTCGCTCCGCCGAAAAGCGGCGAAATCTTTCCCATAAACTGTTTTTCCCCTTTCGTGATCTCGTGGCAATATTACGTTCCCGGAAAGATTTTGTCAAGAAAAAAGCGGCGGTCGCAGGACCGCCGCTCGTGGAAAATGATCAGGAGGGTATCAGCGACGTTCCGGCGTCAAGCAGCCCGGAAGGGTCGTCAAGGATATCGGAAAAACCGCCCGTGATCCCCGAAAGCGGTTCGGAGACCGCCTCGATTATCCCGTCGGCGAAACCGTCGACGGTGTCGGGAAGGGCTGCGGCAAAGCCGTCTATCGCGTCAAAAAAGCCGATTATCGGGTCAACGACGCTGTCGGGCACAAGGTCGAAAATATCGTCGACGTCGCTCGGGAACGCGTCGATGAAATCGCTGAGCCTCTCGGGCAGAAGGTCGTCGATATCGTCGACGTCTGCCGGTATGGCGTCGGCTATCAGGCCGATGGTATCGTCCCACTCCGCCGGAACGAGAGAATCGACGATATCGGAAATGCTGATGACCGTGACCTCTTCTTCGCCGATATCAGGAACGTCCTTCAGGTTGAGAAGAGAGTCGAGCAGCGCAAGGATATCCGCGTTTTTGATCGAAAGCATCTCGACCGCGAAGGAGCCGAAATTGACCTGTGTGTACCCGTATTCGGCAGGGTCGCAGATCAGGTTCTCGGGAACGGTATCGCGTATCTCGTCGAAAACGAGCGTGCAGTCGAGATTTCCGTCGCTGCCGTAAAGATCGGCCGCCACAAGCGCGCCGTTAAGGTACCAGAGCAGAGTGGTCCCGCCGTCGGGTTCTTCAAAAACCTTGACGAGGTAGTGCATGCCGTTGCGGTCGGTCTCATATATCTGCGAGGGCTCGCCCTGCTTGACGACGTCCGTGAGAGAAGCCATCGCGTCGGTCATTTCCTTGGCGCTGAGCCCCATCGAGTCGAGGATCCTCGCGCTCGACTCGTCGACGATGCAGTAGTCCTCTCTGTCAAGGCTGATAAGGTAGAGCTCGCCGTTGAGGCTGAGTATCGCGACCGTGATATCCTCAAAATGGGTGGAGGCGTACACGTCGGAGCCCTTTACGGCTATGGCGAAAGGCTCGTACGCAGTATCTGCGGAGGTTTTGAACTTGCCGGTTATATAGTACTCGTCGCCTTCCGTGACGGCGGCGTCCGCTGCGGCGGACGAATCCTCTTCTTCGCCGAACCTGCGGCTGACAAAGAATTTTTCGATATCGAGCGCGTACCTGAGTATGTACCGGGCGTCGGCCGAGGTGACCCCGGGGTCACCGTCGACATCGCAGGCCCAGACGACGCCGGATTCTGCGGTATCCGCTTTGATCGCTATCCTCAGAGCCGTCCTCGCGTCGGAGGCCGTGACCTCGCCGTCGCCGTCAGGATCTCCGAGGACAGGCACGGACTCGGCCCAAGCGAAGATCGCGGCTGCGCTGCCCGCGGCGATGAGAACGGCAAGGAATACGGCTAAAACTCTGTTTTTTTTCATACTCAGCCTCCGCGTCAGATCTCAACGCCCATGAATTCGGCAATGTTCATCATGAAGGTCAGGCCGAGCACCACGTTGGTCAGCTTTGTCGAGTAGTTCTTGGGATTGGTCAGAACGGAGGACGTGTCAGACTCGACGAACTGATAAACGACGTAGTTGGCGACGTTCCCGGAGGAATCGATGACCTCGCTGCGGATGAGCTGATCGCCGGTCATAAGGTAACGGATGAAATAGCCGTCGTCCTCGGTGGTGTAGTATATGGCGGTGTAAACGTTGCCGTCAGCGTCGGCGTAGTTTTCCTCGACCTTGTAGCAGTAGCCCGTGCCGGACAGTTTTTTCGTCATCTGGTCGATCTGACCGAGCAGCTCGTCGACGTCGAGCCCGGCGTTGCTGAGAATAGCTTTTTCCGCCCCCGTGACCTTGTGGTAGGTATTGTTGTTCCAGCAGATCGCGTAAAGATCGCCTTTGAGCACGAGGATGCCAAGAGCCAGGCCTTCGGCCTCGGTGGACATATAGAAATCGGAGCCGTCGAGAGCGAATTCGATCTCGTCGCCGTAGCCGCCCTCATAAGCGGTCGCCTTGACGTACATCGTGCCGGAGCGGAGCGTCGCGAGGTCGCCGTAGGGTTCGAAGTCGATCGGTTCGACAGGTCCCATCTCGACCGGGAAGCTGTCGTCAAGGCCCACGCAGAACCTGAGTATGAGCCTTGCGTCCGCAGGGGTCACGTCACCCTCGCCGTCCACGTCGATCAGGGTGATGTCCTCAGGCTTTACCTCAAGTCCGACGCTGATGCGCAGAGCGAGACGGGCGTCAGCCGCTTCTACCGTGCCGTTGCCGTCCGCGTCGCCGTAAACGCCGTCAGCGGCAAAGGCGGCGCAGGCAAGACCGGCGCAGAGAGCTAAACAAAGAACGAGAGATAACGCGGTTTTCAATGTTTTCATGCTGAATCCTCCTAATTTGGGACTGCGGGTCCCGGACTAAAAAAGACAAAAAGATTTTTTCAGACCTTTTCGTCCATAAAAGCGGCGAGGTCCCTGATGAAATTCATGCCCCCGACCTCAGTAAGGCTGCCGTCCTCTCCGGGATCGTGGATCACGGATTCCACGTCGGGCCTTACGAACTCATAGTGTGAAACGGAATTGAGCTGTCCGTTCTCACCGAACGCCTCTGTTTTTATCAGCTTGTCTCCGCGGGTATAGTGCTTGGTCCGTTTGCCGGTCTGCGACGCGAACTCCGCGACGGTAAGCTCGCTGCCGTCCTCGTCGGTCACTTTTTCCCAGCCGATGAACTCGCGCGCGCCGCCCATGTCGTCTCTCAGAGAGCTGACCTCTTTGACCATGGAGTCTATGTCCATGCCCGCGGCGGACAGGAGCGTCTTTTCAAGAAAGTTTATCTGATGATAAGTGGAATTGTTGCCGCACACGGCGTAGACCTTGCCGCCGACGTTCATGAAAGCGAGCTCCAGACTGCCGCTGTTGGCAGCGAGGTAGAAATCTGAGCCGTCGCCGACGGCGAATTCGAGCCGCTGCGTATCCGGCTTGCCTTCCTCGTTGATATGGTCGATAGCGGTCTTCATGTATACTCTGCCGCTTCTGAGCAGCTCGACCTCCGCTGCGGGCCTGTACCCTTCCGATCCACACATAGGCATCACTCCTCCGCAGGCGCTGTCGTCGGGATAAGGAAATCGAGGAAGTCGAACACCTGACTCAGCACCTCTCCCGCTGATTCCGTGCCGGATTTAGTCGTTTCGTCCCGCAGAGTATAACCTCGCTTTTCGGTGGTCGTCTCCGGGGCGCTCGGAACGTCGGGAACAGACGGATCGGTCACGGGCTCCGTCGGGGCCGTCGGCTCCTCTGCAGTCGTTTCCTCGACGGAAACGTCTTCCTCCGGCGGCGCCGTAGACCGCAGCCCTATCTCGAAGTCCGTGATATCGGCAGGGTCGAGGTCCGCCGGGTCATAGTCGTCCGGATCGAAATCCTCGTCATCCGGCTCGGGGATTATCCCCGACCCCGGCACCCAGCCGTCTGTCTCGGGCGAGAACATGGGGTCTATCGCCAACGCGACGCGAAGTATGAGCCTTGCGTCGGACGCGGTAACGAGCCCGTCGAAATCTACGTCCGCCCCGATGTAATCCATTTCACCGGTTATCTGGTCGATATCGAGCGCGGCGCGCAGCGCGAGCCTTGCGTCGGCAGCCTCGACAACGTAGTTGTTGTCGATATCCCCGTACATCTTTGCAAACCAGTCGAAGTTGGTCAGGCTTATGATGCGGCGGTAGGTGCAAAGCGTGGACTGTCCGGTGAACATTCCGCCCATACCGCCCATTGCGTCGTAAAAATTGGTAAGGTCAAGGTCGCCGCCCGCGTCCTGCACTATGCCCATTATCGCGGAGGCGACGCTTGAGGCGATCCCGACGATGCCCATCGAGGAGACATTGAAGCCGACCCGGTAGTTGAGCACCGTGGTGTATCTGACGAGCCTGCCCTCGGAGTTGATAAGGGCCTCGACCTGCGGCGAAACGTAATCGACCGTGAAATAATCGATGCGAAGAGCGTATTTGCTGTTCTGGTTGAACCGGACTATCGCTTCCGCGTCGAGCAGATCGAAAACCTTCGAAAGGCTCGTGCCCGCAGCGTCGGATCTCGAAACGGACGGCAGCGAAAGCGTTATGACGGTATTCCCGGTACGCCGGTTATAGCTCGCCTTAAAGTCGAATTCATCGTCCGCGTCAAGGGCGGAAACATAGCTTTTGCCGACGACAGGGATAACGTCGTTCACGTTCTGCCCCTTGCCGACCGTGAAATTCCTGTTGCCGCTGCCGAGCGTCGAGCCGGGCGAAACGGTCCCGGCAAAAGCGGAATCTATATCAAGGTCGCCCATCACGGCGGCGACGAGCAGTTCAAGCGTGACCGCCATGGAGCTTGACTCGAGATCCTTCATGCTGTCCTCGTCCATGCCGTAGCTCGAGGAATACTTGAAAGACGGCTTGAGCGTCTTTATGGAATTGACGGCGGAATTGAACGCTCCGATCACCGCGCTTTTGTCGGTAAGCTGTTCGTCTGTGAGTATGCCCCCGCCGGAAGACGCAAGACTCGTCCCGCAGACGGCAAGAGCGACGCAGAAGCAAAGAAAAACCGCCGCGATCTTTTTGGAAATTCCGACTCTGGATCTCATATCACACGCCTCCGGTCATAAGATTTAAACACTTTTATCATAATTTTGCAACATTGTCAACGAGCTGTCGACAGCTCCGCGGTTTTTTAAGAAAAACTTAGAAAAGATGGGTGATCTTGTCGAAGACGGCGTAAAACTTCATAATAAAGTTTAGGAACGGGTAAATGAAAGAATCGTCGATCATCGAAGCCAGCTCCTTGTCTTTGACTGCGAGCTCCCTGACGGTCACGTTGTACGTTGAGTAGTTCCACGGGTCCTTTTCGTCGAGCTCGATGATCCTCGCGCCCCTGACGATGTTGTTGCCGTATGAGTGGAAGGTCATCGCTGAGGTCTGGATAAAGTCGACGCCCTTATACGTTGCGGTGAAATTGTTGACGTGGTCGTGCCCGGTCACGACGCCGAGCACGTTACCGCGGGCCGAAAACGCGTCCCACTCGCCGTAATCATAATAAGACGGGCACGGGAGCTCGTTGACGAAGCCGCGGTATTTTGAGGCTGTCGGTACGAGTGAGAAGCAGGTGCCGTCCGCGAAGCGCTTGAATGCGGAGGAGTCGCTGTAAGGCGCAGCCGGGTAGATAGCGTCGTATATCTGTTTGGGTATTATGTGCTGGAACGCCAGCGCGGGAACTGCGCCGCCCGCCTCGGCGTCGACCTCATCGCTCGCCTCATTGAACCACGCGATCTGGTCGGCGTGGACGCAGTCGTAGCAGCTCCCCTCGGGGCAGACGGAATACATGCCGGAATCAAGGAAGAACAGATCGAACGCGGGTTTCGTCCCGTCGCTGCTCATGACCACGAGGTTATGGTTCGCGTAGCCGTGAAGAGAGTCGTCGACGTTATACGCCATGCAGTAAGCGGACTTACGGTACTGCGCCAGGTGGTTCGCTTTCGTCCTCTCCGGAGAGACGTCGGAATCCTGCGTGTCGTGGTTGCCGAAAACGAACGTGAAGGGGACGCCTCTCGAATCCACCGGGGCGATCAGCTCGGCGATGGAGTCGTTGGCCTGACCGGCGACGGTGTTGTCGCCAAGGAACACGACAAGATCGGGCTGTTCCTCATCGAGCACGTCGCCCATGAAAGCCAGCATCGCTCCGTTGGCGGGATAAACGTCCTGACAGTCAGCAAAGACCGCGATCTTAAATCTGCCGTCCTCGTTGAAAGCGAGCGTGATATCTCCGTCAGCCGCGGCAAAACCGGTCGCGGTCAGAGAAAAAACGAACGCCGCGCACATGAGGACGCTTACAAAGAACCTTATTCGTTTCATGACAGACCCCTCTCTTTAAAAAACTGATTCTTATGTATAATAACATCACCCTTCTCTGTTGTCAAACTCAAAAACCTACAAATATCTTAAAATCGCACCCGGACTCTTGAACGGGCGTTTTTTTTATGCTAAAATCACAATGAACTCAAAAGGAGGTTCCTGTTATGGAAATGATCACAATGGCAATGGTATACATCCAGTACTTCCTCGACATCTTTCACAGGCTTCTCAGCGCGCTCATGAAGGGCTACGGCGTGGAGGACAGCGACGTCGCCGACATCACATGGCCCTGGGCAAGCCTTTTCACCACCACCGCTCCCGCCGACGAAGCGGAAGAGCCGTAAAAAATGGGCAAGATCGCTCTCGCCTGCGACCACGGCGGTTTTTTACTCAAAGAAGAGGTCAGACGCTGGCTTGACGAAAAAGGGATCGAATACGTAGACTGCGGCAGCTATGACACAGCCGCCGTCGATTATCCCTTTCAGGCCAAGAAGGGCTGTGACAAGGTCCTCTCCGGCGAATGCGAGAAGGCTTTGCTTTTCTGCGGCACCGGTGTCGGGATCTCCATGGCGGCCAACAAGATCAAAGGCATCCGCGCAGCCTGCTGCGAGAACTGCTTTTCAGCCAAATTCACACGCGCCCACAACGACGCGAACGTTCTTTGCCTCGGCGGCAGAGTCGTCGGTCCCGGCCTTGCCTGCGAAATGGTAGACCTGTTTCTGAACACGCCCTTTGAGGGCGGCCGCCATAAACGCCGCGTGGACGAGATAACGGAGCTGGAACGCTCCTGACCGCCGTCCGCCGGGATACGAACCGAAGTTCATCATGCGCGACCCGGCTTCCGCTTACCTGAAAACATATTTCCCGTCCCTCCCCCACCCTGAGCTTTCGCAGGTCATCAGGACCGCCGGCTCGGGGCGGGATGTTTTTTGTTCATGCCCGCCGGGAGAGTGCGAGCTCGCTCTGGCCGGGGCGGGCGCAGCGTTCGGAGGACGTTCTTCTCTTTGCGTGTACGAAGGCGCCTCCGCGGCGGAGTCGGCGTCCGCGGTCCTTCGCTCGAGAGGCCTGCGTTCGGCGTGCTTCTATCCTTCGGACAACCGGGAACGGAACGAGGATGCCCTGAGAGCCGCAGTCCGAAGAGAACTCGACGCGCTTTTTCTTCCGGCATCGGCTCTGCTTGAAAGCGGGATCATCAACGCCGCCTCCGACGCAGCTCCGGAGCTCATGGTCCTTTTCTCCGCGCAGCGTCTCGACGAGGCGTCGCCTTACCATCTCCCCTCGCTATTCAACGCCGCGGAGCTCGCCCGTTCGCTGCCGCGCAGGCCTGTCTGCGTCGCCGTTTCAAGAAGCGGCGAGGGCAGCGTAAAAAAAGCCGTCCGTCTCGGCTTCGACCTGGAAAATCCCGCTTTCATTTCCGTCCCGGCACCGACAGACCCGTTCGATTTTTCCGTCCGCGAAACGGAAGACCCGGCCGCAGAGCTCCTGCGGACAGTTTCCGCAAGCGAAAAGAGCGTTCTGGTGATGTGCAGGACGACTTCGGCGGCGGAGCAGACAGCGTCTTTTCTGCGCTCACGCGGCGTAAGGGCAGGCGCCATCACTTACGCGATGACTCCGGAAGAACGCGATGCGGCAGCGCATCTTTTCGATTGGGACGCCTATGACGCGCTGGTATGCGACCGCTCGTTCCGGGGCAGGAGCGTCTGCGCCGGGCTCGGAACTGCCGTCGTGTACCGTGACTGCGACCTGAGTGACCTTCTCCGCGCCGGATCTCTCCTTGCGCGTTTCGGCTCCGAAAAGACGCTTCGCGCCGTATTCGCCTTCGGCGACCGCGGCGAGGGCTGCGATATCCTACGCAGGGCTTCCGACACCGGCGAATGCCTGAATAAAACTGTTTTCGGCGCGGACAGGCCCTGCGGCAGATGCTCCGTCTGCAGTGCCGGCAAATCCGTTTTTACGGAAATGTTCGCAAAAAACGGGCGAAGAAAGCCCGATTTCGCGTCGATAGACCCTTGTCTGCACGAGCTGCGCGAATGCAGCGCGAAAAAGCTCGACGTCCCGCCGAAGCTTTTCATTTCAGACCGGGCTCTTTCGGAGCTGTCGCGTGCCGTAACAGAGAAAAACGCGTCTGAGGCGAAAAAAACGGTCATAAAATTCTTTTCCCCCTACGCGCAGCAGTTCCTCGCCGCAGAACTCGACGAGATCCTGTCATCATTATGATCCTGAAAGTGTGGATTGATTGAAAAGCAAAAACAACTCCGACATGATATGGTTCGCGGTACTCATCGCCGTCGGGTTCCTGCTTATCTGCGCGGCAGTGTTCATGATGAAGGAGTACCTGGCCGCAGACGTCAGATTCAGGGCGGAAGCGACCCTCGTCGATATCGATCGGACTGCCGAAACGCGGCTGAAAAAAGACAGGGACAAAAACGACCCCTTCGAGGAAAAATACGAGACCGTTTACAATTACGAACTGACCTGGAGCTTCAAAGACCCGTATATAAGGGACCGTTCCTCGGACCCTTATGCGGATGAAACAAGGCTTTTCGTCTCCGACAGGCAAAGCAAATACGAAAACGCATTCAGCATCGGCGACAAAAGGACCGTATATATCTATTATACGACCGGCACGGACTACGAAATAATGGACTTCGTCGGAACGGCGGTCGGCGGAGGGGCAGGCGCTTTTTTCATAGTCACAGCCTTCGCCGAGCTTGCCGCCTCGGTCAAAAAACGCCGCGCCCGCGAAAAGTTCGAAAGAGCCGCGCGCGAAGCGGCCGAAAAAAGGCGTTCAGGCGGCTGATGACGCTTAAAGAGCTTTATCGGAATCCTTCAGCCGACAGACGGATTTGAACTCTTGAAGTTTAAAATGATATATCGCCACGCGATATGATATACGGCTTGCGCCGTATGATGTATTGCTCCTGCGTCGCAATATGATATCCGTTCCTTCATACGCGAAGCGTATATCACCCTTTTTGGATAGCTCGCCTGCGGCGAGAAATCCAAAAGGATATCATACCGAAGGTAAATCACCCGTTCCGAAAGGAACGGATATCATTGCAAAAGGCACTTGCTTAAGCAAGTGCCTTTTGCCTGGTGGAGATGAGGAGGATCGAACTCCTTACCTCTTGAATGCCATTCAAGCGCTCTCCCAAGTGAGCTACACCCCCAAGGCATAGGGCATTATAACCCCGAAGAGCCTCTTTGTCAACACTTTTTTTAAAAAAATTCCCTGCCGGATCATGAAAATGGCTCTTGCATTTTCACACAGGCGCGTTATAATATAATCAAATCAATCCATCAGAAGGAGGTTTGGATTATGGCTTACAAGATCAGTGACGATTGCATTTCCTGCGGCGCCTGTGCTGCCGACTGCCCCGTTGAAGCTATCTCCGAGGGCGACAGCAAGTTCGTTATCGACGCTTCCGTATGCATCGACTGCGGCAACTGCGCCGAAGTATGCCCCGTGTCTGCCCCTTCGGCGGAGTGATTTTTCCGTTCTCTGTTAATCTGCCGGGCGGCTTTTCCGACCGCCCGCGTTTTTTATTATTATTGAGGTATTCCTGAATGAAATATATGGGAAAGACGGGTTTTGACTGCGACAAATACGCCAGGATACAATCCGAAAAGATCGCCGAAAGGATAGACCGCTTCGGCGGAAAGCTTTATCTTGAGTTCGGCGGCAAGCTGTTCGACGACTATCACGCCTCCCGCGTGCTGCCCGGCTTCGAGCCGGACAGCAAGATGAAGATGCTGCTCAGCCTCGCCGACAAGGCGGAGATCGTGCTCGTCATCAGCGCCGACGACGTGGAAACGAAGATACGCCGCGACCTCGGGATCACCTACGACGCCGACGTCCTGCGTCTGATCGACTCTTTCACCTCGGTCGGGCTTTACGTCGGTTCGGTTGTCATCACGCGCTTCGCCGGCCAGCCGGGCGCCGTCAAGTTCCGCTCACGTCTCTCCGAGGCGGGCATAGCAAGCTATCTGCACTATCCGATTGAAGGCTATCCCTACGACCTCGGTATGATCTTTTCCGCCGACGGCTTCGAAAAAAACGACTACATCGAAACGAAGCGCCCTCTTGTGGTCGTCACCGCGCCGGGCCCCGGCAGCGGCAAGCTGGCGACCTGCCTGTCGCAGCTCTGGCACGAGAACAAGCGCGGCATAAAGGCCGGTTACGCGAAGTTCGAAACATTCCCTATCTGGAACCTGCCTTTGAAGCACCCGGTCAACCTCGCATACGAGGCGGCGACCGCCGATCTTAGCGACGTGAACATGATCGACCCGTACCACCTTGAGGCGTACGGCGAGACCACCGTCAATTACAACCGCGACGTCGAGGCTTTCCCGGTACTCAACACTATGTTCGAGCGGATCTACGGCGAAAGCCCGTACAAATCCCCAACCGACATGGGAGTCAACATGGCGGGCTACTGCATCTCGGACGACGCGGTATGCCGCGAAGCGGGCAATCAGGAGATCGTCCGCCGCTGGTACGCCGCGCAGTGCGACAGCCACAGCGGTATCAGGAACGCCGGCGTTATCACGAAACTTTCCGCCCTCATAACCCAGGCAGGCATCGACCTTGAGACCGCGAGGCCCTGCGTGAAGGCGGCTCTCGACAAAAGCGAAGCGACCGGCGGGAGACCGGCTTTCTGCATCGAGCTGCCTGACGGACGGCTCGTCTGCGGCAAGACCTCGCCTCTGCTCGGCTCCGCCTCCGCCGCCCTTCTCAACTCTCTCAAAACGCTCGCCGGGATCCCGGACGAAGTCACTCTGATAAGCCCCGACGTGCTTGAACCGATCGGCAGGCTCAAAACAGAGATCTTGGGGCACAGCAGCCCGCTGCTCCATACTCAGGAGGTGCTCATAGCCCTGACCCTCAGCGCGTCAAGGGACGCAAACGCAGCTAAGGCTCTCGACGCGATCGGAGGGCTCGAAGGCTCCGAGGCGCACTCGACGGTCATCCTCGCCTCGCAGGACAGCTCAACTCTCAGGAACCTCGGCATAAATCTCACCTGCGAAGCGAAGCACGAACGCAAAAAGCTTTTCAGGGCCTGATCTTATGCGTCTTTCCGGGTTAATCGATGTCGAATCGCCGGTCCGGCCTTACCCTAAAAACAGCGGCGAGGCTTCAGCGGTCCTTGAAAGCGGCTGTTTCCCGCGTTACAGGATCCCCTGCGTGAACGTCCTGCCGGACGGCACTGTCCTGTGCTGTTACGAATGCCGTCTTTCGGACTCCGACTGGTCCGCCGCCGCGGTGGGGCTCAGACGCGTATTCCCCGGCGGTACTGTCGGGGAAAGGCTGACGATAGCCGACGGGACAGGGCGAAACGCCGTGGGCAACCCCGTTCTGTTCGTTTCGGGAAGGCGCGTCGTCTTTTTATATTGTGAAAACTATAAGCGCGTTTTCTGCCGCGCGTCGGAAGACGGCGGGATCAGCTTCGGCGAACCGCGGGAGATCACATACGCCGTCGAAAAAGGTCTTGCCGGCGTGTTCTGGTCGGTCATCGCTACGGGGCCGGGCCACGGGACGGCGCTTGATTCGGGCAGACTGATCGCGCCGGTCTGGTTCGCCTCGGACCCGCTCGACTTTTTTTCACACCACCCGTCGCGCATCGCCTGTCTTTACAGCGACGACGGCGGCGTAACTTGGGACCTGTCCCCTCCGATCGACACCGGGGGCATAAAAGACCCCAGCGAGTGCTGCCTGGGCGAGACGGGCGAAGGGCTGATGATCAGCATCAGGAATGAAAACGAGAGCCGGAGGCGCTTCGTCTCTTTCTCCGGGGACGGCGGGCTGACCTGGTCCGCCTGCCGCGAAACCGACCTGAGGGATCCGGTATGCTGCGCCGGGATGTGCCGCGCGGGGAACGGCCTTCTGTTTTCCAACTGCGACAGCGAAACAGAGCGCAGGGACCTGACGCTCAAGAGGCTCGGACCCGACGGGAACGTGCTCGAGACCCTTTCCGTCAGCGCCTCGGGCGGCTACAGCGACGTGATTTACGACACTGTCCGCGGCGCCGCGTATATTCTTTTTGAGCATAATAGAGGGCTCAGACTGGCAAAAACCGAAAATATGGCATAATTGTGTCAAAGTCTTTAAAACGAACGAACGAAAAAGGATTAATTTAAAAAAAGCCTTGCAAAGCCGAAAAAAATATGATAGATTGCTACCGACAGAAATGCGTCGGAGGTGAAAAGTACAATGGAAGTATTCCCTGAGGATTTTGCTGTATTCTTTGACGGCAAGGCAAATTTCCAGCTCCCGCTTGAGACGGTCGTTAAAATATTTACCGATATCGTTAAGCTCATAAAGAGCATTCTCAACGCGCTGGGCATAATCAAGGACGAGGACATGGATCCCTCGGACATATTCTGATACAGGAGGCTGTCACAATGGACGAAGCTATGAGCCAGGTCAGCAAGACCCTCGGCGGCATCGATCTTTCCTCGATCATCGACTTTTTCAGAAAGCTCCTTGAGACCATGAGAGATCTTCTGGCGCAGATCAATATCGTCGTTTTCCCCGACAAATAATCAAGGTTATCGGCGGTTTTTTTGACGGCGGGCGGAATGTGACGGAAATTTGTTTTTTTTCTGAATCATTCCGAAATTCTTTTCAGAAGCCTTGCTTTTTCAAAAACACCGTGATAGTATAACGACAGTTGAGGTCACTTAACTGTACTTTCAAGAGAAAGGTGGTGCACTTTAATGGAGCAGCTTCAGGCTATCATCGACAAGATCGTCGCCGTCCTCAAGGATTTCTTCAAGGCTCTCAATACCTTCCTTGAGAATAAGTCCATCGACGTAGAGTCCAAGTGGTTCGAATAATTCTTATTCGACCGACAACGACGCTCCGTTAGCGTCCCATTTTTCGAAGAAAGGAGGCGTACGTAATGAACTCTACTTTCAATTTCCAGGCTCTTGTAGATTTCATCAAGGCTATCATCGCTGTTATCGCGAAGCTTCTTGGTCTCACCAAGGATGGTTCCAAGGCTGTTGCTGATATCGAGGCCTCGATCGCTGACATCGCCGCTGAATAATTAACGGTTATTTTGACCGCCGGTAATTGTTCCGGCGGTCAATCTTTACAAACAGGTGACGCCGCGTCTCACGACGCCGGTGTCATTTTTTTAACACGGGTCAACAGCAGGTCTTCATTCACAGATCATATGAACGGGGGCGTCGCAATGTCAAAGACAGTTCGGAACGAACGTGAAAAAACCATACTCAGGACTGGCGCGATAGGCATCGGCGCGAACCTGGCTCTCGCAGCGTCGAAGGCTGCGATAGGTCTTGCGGCAAATTCCGTGGCGGTGATAGCCGACGCGGTCAACAACCTGTCCGACGCGCTTTCGAGCATAATCACTATAGCCGGCGCTAAGCTCGCAGGCAAAGCCCCCGACAAACAGCACCCCATGGGCCACGGGCGGATCGAGTACATGAGCGCGCTGATAGTCTCGGCCATAGTTCTTTACGCCGGCATCACTACCGTGATCGATTCCGTCAAAAAGATAATCACGCCGGTATCGGTCGATTATTCCGCGGTCTCGCTCGTCGTTCTCGGCATCGCCGTCGCGGTAAAGGTCGTTCTCGGTCTTTACACAAAAAGCAAGGGCAAGGCGGTCAACTCCGGCTCTCTTACAGCCTCCGGGGCGGACGCACTCAACGACGCTGTCCTCTCGACCTCAGTGCTGTTGTCCGCCGCGATCCATATGATCTGGCACGTCAGTATAGAAGCGTGGGTCGGCGCCGTCATCGGATTGTACATAATCAGATCCGGGATCGGGATGATATATGAGGCGGTCAATGAAATGCTCGGTACCCGCGCCGGGAGCGAGCTTACGGCGCCGATAAAGGCCGCAATATCCGCTTTCCCCGAGGTGCACGGGGTGTATGACCTGTTCCTGAACAATTTCGGACCTGAAACCTATATCGCGAGCGTCCACGTAGAGCTCGACGATGCCATGACGGCGAGAGAGATCGACGCTTTGACAAGGCGCATACAGAATTCCGTCTATCAGGAAACAGGCGTTATCGTCGCTGCCGTCGGCGTTTATTCGGTCAACTCATCGGACGCCGAAGCCTGCCGCCTGCGCGAAGACGTCCGCGCACGGGTGATGTCGCACGAGGGCGTGCTTCAGTTCCACGGCTTTTATGCCGACGAAAAAAACAAAAGCATGTCTTTCGACGTGGTCCTTGACTTCTCGGTCAAAGACAGAGAAGCGCTGTATTCCGAGATCGAAAAAGAGATCCGCGAAGCTTACCCGGACTACTCCGTACGCTTGACGAAGGACCTGGATATCAGCGACTGACCGCGGAAGATCCCCTGCAGGTTGACAAAACCGCCCCGATTTGTTAGAATCTAACCTGTATCGCGGCATTTGTCATATAATTGGGAGGCGTTTATGGAGCTTCATGAATCCGCTGAAGATTACCTTGAGGCTATACTCATACTTAAAGAAAAACACGGGACCGTGCGCTCCGTGGACGTCGCTTCGTATCTCGGCGTGACGCGTCCTTCCGTAAGCGTCGCGATGAAGAGGCTGCGCGAGAACGGCTATCTTGTCATGGATGAAGACAGCGACCGGTCCCTGACGCTGACAGACTCGGGGCTCGAAGTCGCTCAGCGCATTTATGAACGCCACAAGCTCCTGACGGATATTTTCGAGAAACTCGGAGTCCCGTCGGATACGGCGAGGGACGACG